>NZ_JAKRFL010000022.1:0-45452 GCF_022348105.1 Halomonas sp. MMH1-48 | reverse complement strand
TTTGAGGTGAGGAGAGCGAGGCCTGTACGGCCTCACGTATAAATGCTTCGGTATAGCGTGGACTATTCTTGAACTTCATGACACCTTCTCCTAAAAAAAAGGTGTCTACTTTTTTAGGGCCGCTCCATGTGAATGGCTAGTTGTGAATGGCTAGTTGTGAATAGCTAGTTGTGAATGGCAAAACGCCGCCCGGTGTGGGCGGCGTTTTTTATGCGGGATGGATTGGCGGCTTGGCCGTCAGTCTTCCTGCTTACTGCCGGACTTCCACGACCAGTCGCGCCAGCGTAGGTCGAAGAGATCCTTGCGGCGGTCTTTGAGGTTGGTGACCGAGCCTTCGGCGCGCACCACGGTGAGGCGGGTGAGGTCCAAGTCGGAGAAGAAGATCATCTCCGTGTTGGGCGTGGTTTCGGCCAGCACCGCATCGTGGGGGAACGCGAAGTCGGAGGGCGTGAACACCGCCGACTGCGCGTATTGGATATCCAGGTTCTCGATGGACGGCAGGTTGCCGACGCTGCCGCAAATCACCACGTAGCACTCGTTTTCGATGGCGCGGGCCTGGGCGCAGTGGCGTACCCGCAGGTAGCCGTTTTTGGTATCGACCCAGAACGGCACGAAGAGAATGTCCATGTCCTGATCGGCCAGCAGGCGGCCCAGCTCCGGGAATTCCACGTCGTAGCAGATGAGAATGCCCACTCGGCCCGCGTCGGTGTCGAAGACCTGCAGATTGTCGCCCCCTTCGATCACCCAGTCGCGGCGCTCCTGCGGGGTGATATGTAGCTTGAGCTGCTTCTCGACCTCGCCATCGCGGTGGAACAGGTACGCTACGTTATAAAGACGGTCGTCTTCGCCCACCTCGATCATCGAGCCACCGATGATATTGATGTTGTAAGAGACCGCCATGCGGGAAAGCTCGCTCTTGAAGCGGTCGGTAAAGCCCGCCAAAAAGCGAATGGCCGCCGTTTGGTCTTTTTGGGCAGCCCGGTCCTGAAGCCCCATGAGTGGCGTGGTGAACAGCTCCGGGAAAACGGCAAAGTCGCTCTGATAATCCGACAAAGCATCGACGAAATACTCGATTTGCTGCAGCGCAGCCTCCACGGAGGCGAACTCACGCATTTGCCACTGCACCGCGCCCACGCGTACCTGAGTGGGGCGAGTGTCCAGCACGTTTTCAGCGGGCTCGAACAGAATGTTGTTCCACTCCAACAGCGTGGCGTAGCCTCGGGACTGCTCATCTTCCGGCAGGTACTTGCGTAACAGACGTTTGACCTGGAAGTCGTTGGCAAGCTGGAACGACAGAATCGGATCGTAAATCTCTTTGCGGGAGACTTTGTCGATGTACTGGGCAGGCGTTAGCTCGACGGCGTGCTGGTGATACTCGGGAATACGTCCGCCCGCCAAAATAGCCCGCAGGTTGAGCGAACGGCACAGCTCTTTACGCGCTTCGTACAGGCGGCGGCCCAGGCGGTAGCCGCGATAGTCTGGGTGGATCAGTACATCCAGCCCGTACATGGCATCGCCTTCCGGATCGTTCAGGATGATTTCACGATGGCCGATCAAATCGTCGTATTTGTGCGGGTTGGAGAACTCGTCGTAATCCACCTGCACGGTGAGCGCCACGCCGACCAGCACGCCATCGTCCTCGATAGCAATCTGACCATCAGGAAATTCTTGGATCAGCTTATCGATGGTGTGCTTGGGCCAAGCGCCACCAATGTCGTGATACACCGCGTCCATCAGCGACTTCAACTGATCGTAGTCGTCGCTGGCGAGGTTACGCAGATTGAGGTGCAGGTCTTCTAGGGACATAGTTCAGGGGTACCCAGTCGTCGAATGGAGATAGCCTAGTGTATCACTGCTGGGCGCTGCGCGTTTTATGCGGCGCGGCGGCGCGTACCAGCGGGCGCGTCAGCGTTTGGGCCATGATCACCCCGGCGAGAATCAGCAGGCCGCCAATGAAGTGGAAGCCCGATACCTGCTCACCCAATAGCGCCATGGCAATCAGCGCACTAAATAATGGCATGAGGTTGATGAAAATACTCGATTGATTGGCACCGATCTGGCGTACGGCGCGCATCCATAAAAACGTGGTGATGACCGAGGCGGGAATGCCCGCGTACAGGATCAGCCAAACGTTCTGCCCATCCACCGGTGTCATGGGGCCCATGAGATAGGGCGGCAGCAAGAACAACACGGCAAAACAGACCTGGGCATAGAGCATGACCCAAGGAGGCAGATTCATCGCCCAGCGTTTGAGCATCACGCCATAAAGCGCATAGCAAGTGGCGGCGACCACCATTAACGCGTCGCCCTGCGCCACCTCTAACTGCAGCAGAGAAAGTGGGTTGCCGCGGCCCAGCAGCACGGTGACGCCGATAAAGGCGAGCACGCCGCCTACGACACCGCCCAGCGTTGGGGGTTCCTTGAGAATCAAGGCGCTGAGTAGCACCGTCAGGAGCGGAACCATGGCGGCTAAAATGCCCATGTTGGTCGCGGTGGTGGTCTCTGCAGCCACGTAGGCCAGCCCTTGCCACAGCCCCATGCCCAGCAGCCCCAGCAGCGCCAGTTTCGGCCAGTTACGCACTATTTCCTCACGGTGGCGCAGAGCGGCAGGCAGCACGAAGGGCGTCATGACCAGCAGCGCGAGCAGCCAGCGCAAAAAGGCGATGCTGCTGGGGGCAATCGCCCCAACGGTCAGCTGGTTGATGGTCATGTTGCCCGACCAGATCAACACCGTGGCCAGCGGGGGTAAAAAGTACATCAACGGCATAGCGGCTTCCCTTAACTCGGTCCCTTATCGTTAGCCGGTTAATGTGACGCGCTTTGCTACGATGAGCAAGGGGCAGCGGCGTTTCGTGGTAGACCAAAGAGCAGGTCAACGAGCCGCCTAAAAGGCTGTACGTCGAACGCGCCATGTCATACGCTTGTTTGAATATGAGAGGCTAGCCACATCGATAACATTAAAGGAGCGCCGTGATGCACCCAGCGCCAGCTTATCCGCACCTGTTTCGACCGCTGACCGTCGGTCATTTGACGCTGCCCAATCGCGTTTTGATGGGGTCCATGCACACAAATTTGGAAGAGGCGCCGAACGGTTTCGAGCGTTTGGCTGCGTTCTATGCAGAGCGGGCGCGGGCGGGGGTCAGCCTTATCGTGACGGGAGGCATCGCGCCGAACGCCGAAGGCGCCGTCTTTCAGGGAGCCAATGCGCTGACGGACGCCTCGCAGGTAGCGGCGCACCGCCAGGTGGTCGAGGCGGTTCACGCCGAAGGCGGCCATTTATGTATGCAGATTCTGCATGCGGGGCGCTACGCCTACTCTCCGGAGTTGGTCGCTCCTTCAGCGCTGCAGGCACCGATCAACCCCTTTACGCCCCGGGCGCTCTCCAGCGACGACGTCGAGCAGCAAATCGACGACTACGTTCGCTGCGCCATCCTGGCGAAACAGGCGGGCTACGATGGCGTCGAGGTGATGGGATCGGAAGGCTACTTGATCAACCAGTTCATCTGCCGGCGTACCAACCAGCGTGATGACGACTGGGGGGGAGATTTCGAGCGGCGCATGCGTTTCCCCGTCGAGATCGTCAAGCGTATTCGCCAAGCCGTGGGCGAGCGCTTCCTGCTGATCTTCCGGCTCTCGATGATCGATTTGGTAGAGGAGGGCAGCTCCTGGGAAGAAGTCGTGCAGCTGGGCCAAGCCATCGAAGCCGCTGGCGCCAACGTCATCAATACCGGCATTGGCTGGCACGAGGCGCGGGTGCCGACCATCGTGACCAGCGTGCCCCGGGCCGCATTTACCGAGGTGTCTCGGCGCATGCGTGCGGCCCTGTCGATTCCGTTGATCACCACCAACCGTATCAATATGCCCGAGGTGGCCGAGCGGGTGCTGGCAGAAGGCCATGCGGACATGGTGTCGATGGCGCGCCCGTTTTTGGCAGACCCTGAGTGGGTACGCAAAGCGCAGGCGGGCTTGGCGGATGAGATCAATACCTGCATTGCCTGTAACCAAGCCTGTCTGGACCACACCTTCATGGGTAAGTTGACCTCCTGCTTGGTCAATCCCCGCGCTTGCCACGAAACCGAGATTACCCTGACACCGACGCAAACGCCTAAGCGGGTCGCGGTCGTTGGCGGCGGCCCGGCGGGGTTGGCGACGGCCGTGGCGGCGGCCAGCCGTGGCCACGCCGTGGTGCTGTTCGAGCGGCGCAGCGAGCTGGGCGGACAGTTCAATTACGCTCGTAAAATTCCTGGAAAGGAAGAGTTCAACGAAACGCTGCGTTACTTCCGTGTGATGCTGGAGAAACACGCGGTGGATGTGCGTCTGAATACCGAGGCCACCGTAGACGCATTGGCGGATTTCGATGAGATCGTGGTGGCCACTGGAGTGATGCCCCGTGAACTGGCGCTGTTGGGCGCCGGCCATCCCTGCGTGTTGAGCTATGCCGAGGCGATCGAGCAGCCCGAGCGGGTGGGGCAACGCGTGGCGGTCATTGGGGCAGGCGGAATTGGCTTCGATGTGTCTGAGCTGCTGTCTCACGAAGGCCACCCTGCTACGGATATCGACGCGTGGTGCGATGAATGGGGCGTGGATTTGGCAGTGGGCGAGCGAGGCGGCTTGAAAGCGCCACAGCCGCCGCGCTCACCGCGCAGTATCGTCATGCTGCAGCGTAAAAGCTCCAAGCCAGGCAAAAACTTAGGCAAAACCACGGGCTGGGTACATCGTGCTTCTCTAAAGCAGCGGGGTGTGCAGACGCTCACCGGCTGCGAATACGTGCGTATCGATGATGCCGGGTTGCATATTCGTCGCGACGGACAGGAGCAAGTGATCGAGGTGGACACCGTCGTAGTGTGCGCAGGGCAGGAGTCCGTGCGCGATTTGATAGCGCCGCTCACCCAGTTAGGTGGCCGCGTGCATGTCATTGGTGGCGCAGCAGAAGCGGCCGAGTTGGATGCCAAACGTGCCATCGATCAAGGCACGCGGTTGGCGGCAGCGCTGTAACGCGCATCGAGAGCGTGACGTTAACGGCACAATGGCGATAGACTGATGAATCACCCTAACTACTAAGCCACGTTAGGGATTTAAGGCGCAGGTGGCACCCAGCCTGCGCCGCACGACCGTCAGACATAAGGATTATCGTCATGCCCTCGGAGTGTACCCCACGATTTCTAGCCAGTGACAACACCTCCGGTATCTGCCCGGAGGCGATGCAGTACTTACTCGAAGCCAATCAGGCGGATGACCTCGCCTACGGCAATGACCGCTGGACCGCCCGTGCCGCCGACCGTTTTCGGGAAATGTTCGACTACGACTGCGACGTGTTTTTCGTGTTCAACGGCACTGCAGCCAATTCACTGGCGCTCTCCGCGATGGGGCGCAGCTACCACAGCGTGATTTGTCATGAGCTGGCACATATCGAGACCGACGAGTGTGGCGGCCCTGAGTTCTTTTCCAACGGTGCGAAGTTGCTCACCTCGCCGGGGGCAAATGGCAAGTTGACGCCCAAGGGGATCGAAGCGCTGGTCACCAAGCGTAGCGACATTCACTATCCGAAACCGAAAGTCGTTTCGCTCACCCAGGCCACCGAAGTGGGTACCGTCTATTCTCGCGAAGAGCTGCTGGCCATTCGCGCCATGGCAGATAAGCATGACCTTCGGCTGCACATGGACGGTGCACGCTTTGCCAACGCTTGCGCAAGCCTCAATGCATCGCCAGCAGAGCTGACGTGGCAAGTGGGCGTCGATGCACTGTGCTTCTCGGGCACCAAGAACGGCTTGGCGTTTGGTGAGGCGATCCTATTCTTCAATCGCGAATTGGCGGAAGACTTCTCCTACCGATGCAAGCAGGCGGGGCAGCTAGCATCGAAAATGCGCTATGTCTCTGCGCCGTGGTTGGGCTTGCTGGAGAGCGGGGCCTGGCTGACCAACGCCGAACATGCCAACGCCATGGCGCGTTATCTATCGGAAGGGCTACAGGCGCTGCCGGGTGTCTCGCTGATGTTCCCCACCCAGGCGAACAGCGTGTTCGTTGAATTGCCGCCTCACGCCATCGAAGCGTTGAAAGCCAAAGGATGGACCTTTTATACCTTCATCGGTGCTGGCGGAGCGCGGTTCGTCTGCGCTTGGAACACCACCGTTGAATTGCTCGATCAGCTATTGGCCGATGTGAAAGAGGTACTAGGATAGCCTGGCCAAGCGGCTAGAGCACTGCTTACACGCCACCTAAAAGGTGGCGTGTTGCGTTGTAGCGCCGAGTTGGATTCAACGCAACTAAACCTCTCCTCATACGCTCATAAGGGTATCTCAGCGGTCACATGAGCTGCGTTGAAGATAGTGTCATCACTTTTTGCTAATGCTGACTACGCTGATAGAGCGACACCTCGAATAGCACGCCGTCTGGGGTATTGGCTTGGCGGTTGCGCTGGGGGATGGGCCACAGGAGAGTTCCATGAGCATCTTTGATCACGTTCAAGACCGTTTTGCCCGCGTTCAGCAAGAGGACATGAGCCTCGAGGAGTACTTGGCGCTTTGTCGCCGCGACCCCAAGGTGTATGCCAGCGCCGCAGAGCGCATGCTGGAAGCGATAGGCGAACCTGAAGTGATCGACACGGCGAAAGACCCGCGTCTATCACGCATTTTTTCGAACAAGGTGATTCGCCGCTATCCAGCTTTTGCCGAGTTTCACGGTATGGAAGAGGCCATCGAGCAGATCGTGGCTTACTTCCGTCACGCGGCCCAGGGGCTCGAAGAGCGCAAACAGATTCTTTATTTGTTGGGCCCGGTCGGCGGCGGTAAATCCTCGCTGGCCGAGCGCCTGAAGCTATTGATGGAGCGCATTCCCTTCTATGCCATCAAAGGATCGCCGGTCTATGAATCGCCGCTTGGACTGTTCTCACCGGAAGAGGATGGTGAGCTGCTAGAGCAGGAGTACGGCATACCTGGGCGCTACCTGCGTAGCGTCATGTCGCCATGGGCCGCTAAGCGCTTGAAAGAGGCCGGCGGCGATATTTCTCAGTTCCGAGTCGTGCGCCTTTATCCGTCGCGTCTCAACCAAATCGCCATCTCCAAAACCGAGCCGGGGGATGAGAACAATCAAGATATCTCGTCGCTGGTCGGTAAAGTGGACATCCGCCAGTTAGAGCTTTACTCCCAAGACGATCCGGATGCCTACAGCTTCTCCGGCGGGCTGTGCCGTGCCAACCAGGGGCTGATGGAGTTCGTGGAGATGTTCAAGGCTCCCATAAAGGTGCTGCACCCGCTGCTGACCGCTACCCAAGAGGGCAACTACAACCCTACCGAGGGCATGGGCGCGATTCCTTTCGATGGCGTGATTCTGGCCCACTCCAACGAGTCCGAATGGCAGGCGTTTCGTAACAACCGCAATAACGAGGCGTTTCTGGATCGTGTCTATATCGTCAAAGTACCCTACTGCCTGCGGGTGTCGGAAGAGATCAAGATCTATCAAAAGCTGTTGGAAGACTCCTCCCTCAGCGCCGCGCCTTGCGCGCCGGATACGCTGCGCATGCTGGCGCAGTTCTCAGTGCTGTCGCGGCTCAAGGTGCCGGAGAACTCCAGCATCTACTCCAAGATGCGGGTGTATGACGGGGAGAACCTGAAGGACACCGATCCGCGCGCCAAATCGATTCAGGAGTACCGCGATGCGGCAGGCGTAGACGAGGGCATGCAGGGGCTCTCGACCCGCTTTGCCTTCAAGATTCTGTCGAAAGTGTTCAACTTCGACAGTATGGAGGTCGCGGCTAACCCGGTCCATCTGCTTTACGTGCTGGAGCAGGCGCTGGAGCGCGAACAGCTGCCCTCCGAAGTGTTCGAGCGTTACCTGGGCTTCATCAAGGAGTTTTTGGCCCCGCGTTACGTGGACTTCATCGGCAAAGAGATTCAAACCGCTTATCTCGAGTCCTATAGCGAGTACGGTCAGAACATCTTCGATCGCTATGTCACCTACGCCGATTTCTGGATTCAAGACCAGGAGTATCGTGATCCCGAGACAGGCGAGCTGCTCAACCGCCAATCGCTGAACGAAGAGCTCGAGAAGATCGAGAAGCCAGCAGGCATCTCCAACCCGAAAGACTTCCGCCATGAAGTGGTGAACTTCGTACTGCGGGCGCGGGCGCAAAACAACGGTATGAATCCCAGCTGGCAGTCTTACGAGAAGCTGAAAGGCGTCATCGAACACAAGATGTTTGCCAACACCGAAGAGCTTTTGCCGGTGATTTCCTTCAACGCCAAAGCGTCGAAATCGGATCAGAAAAAGCACGAGGATTTCGTGGCGCGCATGGTGGACCGTGGCTATACCGAGAAACAGGTGCGGCTGCTTTCAGAGTGGTATCTGCGCGTGCGTAAGTCTCAGTAGCGGGCTGCTTGGCCCGCATACAAGAGCGCCACGATTCGGCGCTCAAGATCGAGGTGTTGAGGAGGTCGAATGACCTACTTTATTGATCGCAGACCCAACGCTAAGCATAAGAGCGCGGTCAATCGGCAGCGCTTTTTGGAGCGTTACCGCAAGCACATCAAGCGCTCGGTGGAGGAGGCGGTCAACCGCCGCTCCATCACCGACATGGAGCGCGGCGAGAAAATATCGATTCCCACCAAGGACATTTCCGAACCCGTGTTTCAGCACGGCCCGAGTGGGGCACGCAACATCGTCTCGCCGGGTAATAAGGAGTTTTTGGAAGGTGACAAAATCCGTCGACCTAGCGGCCAAGGGGGTGGTGGCGGTGCCGGGGAAGGCGGCGCTTCCAACCAAGGAGAGGGGAACGACGAGTTTGCGTTCACCCTTAGCCGCGAAGAGTTTCTGGAGTTCGTCTTCGATGGCTTGGAGCTTCCCCATTTACAACGCAAGCCGCTCAAGTCGTTGGAAGAGATCAAAATGGTGCGCGCAGGACTGGCGCGGGATGGGGTGCCGTCACGCATCAGTATTACCCGATCGATGCGCGAGGCTTATGCACGGCGCATCGCCATGCGTGCACCCATCAAGCGTGCTTTGAAGGAGGCGCAAGAGGCGCTGGCGGCCGAGGAGCGTAAAGATCCGGTACTGCGTAATCCTGCTCGCGTCGGGGAGCTCAAGGCCGAGATCGAACGGCTGGAAAAACGTATCGACGCCATTCCCTTCATCGATACCTACGATTTGCGCTATCACCAGCTCGCCGCCCAGCCGCAACCATCGAGCCAAGCGGTGATGTTTTGTGTCATGGACGTGTCGGGCTCCATGACGCAGAACCATAAAGACATCGCCAAACGGTTTTTCTTACTGCTCTATCTTTTTTTAGAAAAGCATTACGAGAAAGTCGAGCTAGTGTTCGTGCGCCACCATACAGCTGCTAGAGAGGTGAATGAAGAGGAGTTCTTTTACTCACGAGAAACCGGCGGCACCATCGTCTCCAGCGCGCTGAACCTGGTCAACAAGATCATCGAAAAACGCTACCCCTCTGGCCAGTGGAATCTCTACGTGGCCCAGGCCTCCGATGGTGACAACTGGGACGATGATTCCAATATCTGCCGTGATCTGTTGGTGAAGCAGTTGATGCCTCAACTGCAGTACTACGCCTACGTGGAGATTACCCCGCACGATCATCAATCGCTGTGGCACGAGTACGAAGCCGTAGCGGCGCAGTTTCCCGAGCGTTTCGCCATGCGCCAGATCGTCGATGCGGGCGATATCTACCCCGTTTTTCGTGAGCTATTCAAGCGCCGCATGAGCCAAGAGCGGTAGTGCGAGTCGAGGAGTGCGCCATGAGTGTAAACCGCAAGCCCATCGCCACTGGGTCGGACTGGAATTTCAGCGTGCTGGAGCGCTTCGATGAGGAGCTTGCTAGGCTCGCCGATGAGTATCGGCTAGATACCTACCCCAATCAGATCGAAGTCATCACCACCGAGCAGATGATGGATGCTTATGCCAGCGTCGGTATGCCAGTGGGGTATCACCACTGGTCATTCGGTAAGCAGTTTCTCGCTGTCGAGCAGGCCTACAAACGTGGACAAATGGGATTGGCTTACGAGCTGGTCATCAACTCCAACCCCTGCATTGCCTACTTGATGGAGGAGAATACCTTGATGATGCAGGTGCTGGTCATTGCTCATGCCTGCTACGGTCATAACTCCTTCTTCAAGGGCAACTACCTATTCCGCACGTGGACCGATGCGGAATCCATCGTCGATTACCTCGTGTTCGCCCGCAAATACATCGCGCAGTGTGAAGAGCGCCACGGCGTGCACGCCGTCGAGCAACTTTTGGATGCCTGTCATGCGCTACAAAACTACGGGGTAGACCGCTACAAGCGGCCATCACCCATCTCGGCGGAGGAGGAGGCCAAACGCCAAGACGAGCGCGAAGCGTACCTGCAAACCCAGGTCAACATGTTGTGGCGAACGATCCCCGAGCCGCCAGCTGGCGTCGCGCCGCTCCCGGGAAGCTTGCACAGCGACGATGACCCCTTAGGGCTGCATACGGGGGGTCGCTACCCCTCCGAGCCCCAGGAGAACCTGCTCTACTTCATCGAAAAGAATGCCCCGCTGCTGGCCCCTTGGCAGCGTGAAATCGTGCGTATCGTGCGTAAGTTGGCCCAGTACTTTTACCCACAGCGGCAAACCCAGGTCATGAACGAGGGGTGGGCGTGCTTCTGGCACTACACGCTAATGAATCGACTTTACGATGAGGGTAAGGTCGATGAAGGGCTGATGCTGGAGTTCTTGCAGTCCCACGCGGCGGTCATCAATCAGCCGGGGTTCGATAGCCCCTATTACAGCGGGCTGAACCCTTACGCACTGGGCTTTGCCATCTTCATGGACATCAAACGGATATGCGATGCGCCGACCGCAGAAGATCGGGAGTGGTTCCCCGACATGGCGGGCAGCGCTTGGCGGGAGACCTTAGAGTTTGCGATGCGAAATTTCAAGGATGAGTCGTTCATCCAGCAGTTTCTATCGCCCAAGGTCATTCGCGATCTAAAACTCTTTTTGATCGTCGATGACGATCATGCGGAGACCCTGGAAGTCGCTGCCATTCACGACGACCGTGGCTATAAGCGCGTTCGCGAAGCGCTCGCGAGCCAGTATGCGCTGTCCGTTCGCGAACCCAATATTCAGGTGGTGGAAGCCGCCATTCGCGGAGATCGTTCGCTAACGCTGCACCACATTCAGGATAATCGCCGTCCTCTGGGCAGAAGTGTCTACCCTGTGATTCGTCATTTACAGGAACTCTGGGGCTTTCCTGTCCACTTGATATCAATGGAAGAGGGAAAAGTCACGCGTCGTTACCGTTGGCCCGTCGAAGAGGAGAGCAAAGAAGCGGGTTGATGATGGTATTCAGCCAAGTAATGGGTTTTTCGCCCAAAAAAACCATTACCCCGCGCAGTGCGCGGGGTAATGTCGTTGGCATTGCCAAAAAGCAGCTTACGCTTTTGCGGTCCAGGATTGGCACCAGCCTTCTGGGGCAACGCTATTTTCGGGGAAGAGCTGGCAACCCTCGGTGTCTGCATTGAAGAACATGCAGTTAGAGCAGAGTTCGCCCTCTTCATAAGCGGGGTGGTCACTCGCATCGCTGGCTTCTTCAACGTAGTTGAGCGCCTGAGCAGTAGGAGAGGACGGATCCAAGCGCGGGAGTTCCTGGGCAAAAGCACTCTTAGACAGGATTCCAGCACCAAACGGCAGGGCGGCGAGGCCAAGCACGCTGTTACGCATGAACTTACGACGGCTCTGATTAGCCATGGTGTCTCCTTATCGTCACGGTCTGACGTTTTACTACGGTGATCGGGTGGTGGTCCACCTCTTAAAACTCCGACAATTCTTATAAATCGGAGGTCTAAGGTACATGCTAGCGCATGCTAAAAATTAGTGCGAATAACCTTATAAATAGCGCGACAATTAGCCACGCCGAGCACCAGCGCTTGGCCGAGCCTTACAGGCTGCTATACTCGCCCCGTAGCGTGATAACCACACTTCATGAGCAGCGAGGGCGCCATGCAAAACGCAGTGATCTTGATCAATACCGAAAAAGGCCAGGTAAAAGCCGTTGCCGAGCGCCTAGCCGATGTAGAAGGGATCAGTGAAGTCTACTCAACTTGTGGTCGTTACGACTTGGTGGCCATTGCTCGAACCCGCGACTTCGAGAGCCTCGCCGAGCTGGTGACCGAGCGGCTCAATGCGGTGGAAGGGATCAGCGATACCGAAACGTTGAACGCCATGCAAGTACACTCTCGTCACGACCTGGAAACCATGTTTTCGCTTGGCTGGTAGTACAGGTCAGTGAAACAGTAGCTCATAAATACATAAAAGAAGTGGCTCAAAAGAAAGTGCAGGGGAGTGACGTCGTTGGGGAATTCATTTGTGCGCTGGCGCCGGCAAGGGCGGCGTCTGGGCATTGCTGTGCTGTTTGTCATGGTGGGCACCGGTCTATGGGAGTTCCAAGGACGGCAACACCAAGAGGCATACACCTGGAAAGGCGTGCCTACTTGGGAAACGTTTAGGCCTACCACCATTCATCGGGTGTTGCGTAACGACGGATTTTTGGCAGGGTGGTCGGATGTGCGTGTCGGTGCGCTATGGGTGAGCTATCAAGTCGCTGCCGTGCCGGACGACACGCGCATCGGTGGCCGACCCAATTTTCAAGCAGACTGGAGAACGCTTTGGCCCGTGGGCACCGACAGCTACTCAGGCAGTGGCTATGATCGCGGACACCTAGCTCCCAACTACGCCATTGCTGCGGTGCATGGCCGCCGTGCGCAAATCGATACCTTCTTGATGAGCAACATGGCGCCTCAACGACCTAACTTGAACCGTCAGCTGTGGCAGCGTTTGGAAGAGTCGGTGATGGACCACTTTGCGCCTCGTTTCGAGCGCTTGCAGGTGATCACTGGGCCTATTTACCCGGAGCGCTTCATGGATAACGTGTTCAATCGCGTGGGCTTCGTGGAAGTGCCGATAGCGTTTTATAAAATCATCGTCGCCCCCCACGAGGAAGCGCCTTTGGCGCTAGCGTTCATCATGCCCCAAGAGGTAAGAGGTAACGAGCCGCTGGATGATTATCTCGTCACCATCGATGAGGTCGAGGCGCGAACGGGGCTCAATTTCTTTCCAGACTTAACGCCTGCGATGGAGGCGGTGCTTGAGGGCGAGTTACGCACTCAAGGCTGGGCACTGGAAGAGGTGGCGCGTCGGCCGGGTCGCTACCAGTAAGTCGGCGGGCGAGAGTCGTTTGATTTTCGCTCGTCGTCGTGTATCACCGTAGTAGGGTTTAGGCGCGACAAATCAACATTCGCAGAGAGGAATGGGTCAAATAAAAAGAAGAAGTGCATCAACGTTTCGCACTGACGAAAAAGAAGCGTAAGAACAAAGAGAATAAAAGAAGGAGAGATATGAAAGAGTGATGCGGATGGGAACCCATCATGGTGCCCAGGAGAGGACTTGAACCTCCACGTCCGTACGGACACTAGCACCTGAAGCTAGCGCGTCTACCAATTCCGCCACCTGGGCGCATCATCTTTTCGTTTGTGGTCACAGCGCAACGTTCGTACTCGCATGGTGCCCAGGAGAGGACTTGAACCTCCACGACCATACGGTCACTAGCACCTGAAGCTAGCGCGTCTACCAATTCCGCCACCTGGGCGAACACGAACTCACTGCCGTAGCCTTTGCTACTGACTTGCCGCTGCACCATCGTGACGTCATGAAAAGGGGGTAACATGATGTCAAGTGGTGCCCAGAAGAGGACTTGAACCTCCACGACCATACGGTCACTAGCACCTGAAGCTAGCGCGTCTACCAATTCCGCCATCTGGGCAAGTGGCGCGTATGATACCCGGGTCGCCGCTAAATGCAAGCCCTTAGGCGGATTTTTTAACGCTGAAATACCATTAATGGGACGTTAGGTGGTTGGGTGATTGAACGGGCAGCGCTATACTGCGCCCATGACCAAACAAAACATGCCATGCGTCAGCTCATTAGTCGCTGATGCCGACGCCAGTTGCGTCGATAGTGATTCCCGCCCGCAGTGCCATGGCGCTGCGCCAACTGTCCGCCTCCCGCAAACGCCATCAAGGATGTTGATCGCATGAAGTACTGGACGTTAAGTGATGATCCGCACGCCGAGCGCGAGGCGCAAAAGTACGACAACCCTGCGCCCAGCCGCGAATATCTGTTGGCTGCCTTAGAGAGCTACGGCAAGCCCATCACCCATGAAAACATGAGCCGCATGTTGGGCATCGAGGATGAAGATCATCTCGAAGCCGTGCGTCGACGCATGGCCGCTATGGAGCGCGACGGACAAGTGCTGCGTGATCGACGAGGTGCTTACGCGCTGATCGATAAGCTCGATCTGATTAAAGGTAAGGTGCTTGGGCATCGCGATGGTTTTGGCTTCGTGCTCAGAGATGATGGCAAAAAGCCGGATCTCGTCCTGCCGCCTCGTCAAATGCGGCGTGTGTTTCACGGGGATCACGTGCTGGTACGCATTAGTGGTCGTGACCGTCGCGGTCGTGATGAAGCGACCATTGCCGATGTGATTGCCCGTAATACTCAAACCATTGTCGGTGTATATCGTAGTAACACGCCGGAGTTTGGGGTGCTGATTCCTGAAAACCCGCGTATTACGCAAGAAGTGATCATCCCACATACCGCCTGTGGGGGTGCCAAAGACGGCCAGGTCATTTCGGCCAAGATCGTGCAGCAGCCCGCCACGCGGGTGCAGCCGGTGGGTGAAGTCATCGAAGTGCTAGGTGAGCGTATGGATCCTGGCATGGAGATCGACATTGCCATTCGCAGTTACGATATCCCTGCCGAGTTTCCGCCAGAGGTACTGGATCAAACCAGCGAAATCTCTGCCGAGGTCTTGGAGGAGGATAAAAAGCATCGCGTCGATCTGCGTGCTATTCCGCTTGTCACCATCGATGACGAATCTGCCAAAGACTTCGACGATGCGGTCTGCGCTTGGAAGACCAAATCCGGTAGTTGGAAGCTGTTGGTAGCGATTGCCGATGTGTCGCACTATGTTCGACCCGGCACTGCGCTGGATGATGAAGCGCGTACGCGTGGGAACTCGGTTTACTTCCCCGGTCAAGTCGTCCCGATGTTGCCGGAGCTGCTCTCCAATGGCCTCTGTTCGCTGAATCCGCATGTCGACCGCCTGGTGATGGTGTGCGAGATGAATATCTCCAAAACCGGCGCCATTAGTCGCTACTCGTTCTATGAAGCCGTGATGAACTCCCATGCACGCCTGACCTATAACAAGGTGGCGGCCATGCTGGACGGCGAGAGCGAAGAGGGTGAGGCGCTGCGTCGTGAGCATGCGGAATTGGTCAAGCCGCTCAAGAACCTGCACGAACTCTACGGCCTGCTGCGTACCGCCCGTGAAGAGCGGGGCGCGATCGACTTCGATACCACCGAAACGGCGATCATCTTCAACGATGAGCGCAAGATCGAAAAAATCGTGCCGCGAACGCGTAACGACGCTCACAAGCTTATCGAGGAGTGCATGCTGGCCGCCAACGTGGCCACGGCGCGCTTCCTGGACAAGCACGACCTTCCAGCGCTCTACCGTATTCACGAGCGGCCCACGCCCGAGCGTTTAGACAAGCTGCGCCTGTTCTTGAGTGAGCTGGGGCTTTCCGTGGGTGGGGGCGACGAACCCACGCCGCAAGATTATCAAGCGCTACGCGAAGCCATCGCTGACCGACCGGATGCCGATATCATTCAGACGGTCATGCTGCGCTCGATGAACCAGGCCGTTTATTCGCCTCAGAACGAAGGACACTTCGGTTTGGCGTACCAGGCGTATGCGCACTTTACGTCACCGATTCGCCGCTATCCCGATCTCTTGGTTCACCGCGCTATTCGCTCGGTCATTCGCGGGCCGCGCCAGACCAATACGGTCGTGCGGGTAGAAGGGGCACCGGTAGAGCCGCCGAGCAAGTGGTGCCCCTATACCTTCGAGCAAATGCTGGAACTGGGCGAGCACTGCTCGATGACCGAGCGGCGCGCGGATGAAGCGACTCGCGATGTCGAGAGCTGGCTCAAGTGTGAGTTCATGTCCGATAAGCTTGGGGAGACGTTCGAAGGCACGATTGCCTCGGTGACTCAGTTCGGCCTGTTCGTGCGCCTCGATGACTTCTATGTCGAAGGGTTGGTACATGTAACGTCACTGCCCTCGGACTACTACCACTACGAAGCCGAGAAACATCGCCTGAAAGGGGAGCGCACGGGGACTACCTACCGCTTGGGTGACGGTCTGACCGTTCAAGTGGCGCGTGTCGATATGGACGATCGGAAAATCGACTTTGGTTTGGCCGACGACAAGCCGCGCCCGCGTCGTCAGCCCCGTAAGCGTCGTGGCGAAGAGGGTGGCCCCAAAGCGGCCGCCGCCACCGATAAACCGCCAGCGCGTCGCGGCCCGCGCCGCACGCGCAGCGGCTCGCGCAAACCATCAGCGAAAAAGGGGTGAGCATGAAATCGTCGTCGTCTCGACGTCA
Source organism: Halomonas sp. MMH1-48 (assembly GCF_022348105.1). Classification (NCBI taxonomy): domain Bacteria; kingdom Pseudomonadati; phylum Pseudomonadota; class Gammaproteobacteria; order Oceanospirillales; family Halomonadaceae; genus Halomonas; species Halomonas sp. MMH1-48. The sequence continues at coordinate 28,981 of NZ_JAKRFL010000022.1, read as the reverse complement.
CCCTCAAAAGGCCATCCGCACGCCGGATGGCTTGGATCACGTCTACGGCGTTCACGCCCTCGAGAGTCTGCTCGAGCGGGGAGAGGCACCCCGCGAGCTGTGGGTTCAGCAAGGGGCGGGTAACCGCTTGAAAGAGCTGGTGGCAAGCGCCCAGGCCAGTGGTGCACGCATCAAAGAGCAGCCCCGGGATGTGCTCGACCAGCTCACCCAGGGCGCGGCGCACCAAGGCGTGGTGGCGTTTTGCGCGCCTTTGACGCCCGAAGGGGAAGAGTCGCTGTGGTTGAAATTGCGCGCCTGGCAGGCATCTACACCGCCCCTGCTACTGGTGCTCGATGGCGTCACCGATGTGCATAATTTCGGTGCCTGCCTACGCAGTGCCGATGCCGCCGGGGCCCACGGCGTGATCGTGGCGAAAGATAAAGCCGCACCGCTCAACGCCACGGTCAGAAAGGTGGCCTGTGGGGCGGCGGAAGTCGTGCCGGTCTATCAGGTCACGAATCTATCGCGCACGTTGGCCAAGCTCAAAGATGCGGGTGTCTGGATTACCGGTACTGCCGGTGAAGCAGAGACCAGCGTGTTCGAGATCGACATGACGGGTCCTACTGCACTGGTGATGGGCGCCGAAGGCAAGGGCATGCGCCGGTTGACCCGGGAAGCCTGCGATAATCTCGCCAAGCTGCCCATGGCCGGGCAAGTGTCGAGCTTGAACGTCTCGGTGGCCACCGGTATCTGCCTGTTCGAAGCCGTTCGCCAGCGGCAGCTTGCAAGTTAGCGGCCAGCCCACTAGAATGCTTGCGCCCGTTTATTCATAAGCGGGCGTTCGTATGGATAACTCATCCGTACGATTAACAGTTCTGCTTGATGCGCTATCTCGGCTGTTCGCGGCCTAGAAAGGGCATTTCAGTTAACTCCTTGCTTCCCTGTCGCCGTTGAGGCATCTGCCCCAGCGCGCATCGGAAGCTGCCAAACCGCAAGGAGATTCCATGCGTCATTACGAAATCGTGTTTATGGTCCACCCGGATCAGAGCGAGCAAGTGCCGGCTATGGTCGAGCGCTACACCAGCATCGTTACCGAAAACGCTGGTACTGTGCATCGCCTGGAAGATTGGGGCCGTCGTCACCTGGCTTACCCGATCAACAAGATCCACAAAGCCCACTACGTGCTGATGAACGTCGAGTGCACCGGTGAGACTCTCGAAGAGATCGAGAACATCTTCCGTTTCAACGACGCCATCATCCGCAGCCTGGTCGTTCGCTGCAAAGAAGCGATCACCGAAGCGTCTCCGATGATGAAGCCGGCAGAAGAGAAGCGTCCGCGTCGCGAAGAAAAACCGCGCGCTGAAGCTGAAGAAACTGCCTGATTTTATCCACCGCACGTTTTAAGGAGCTAGTCCATGGCACGTTTTTTCCGTCGCCGTAAGTTTTGCCGCTTCACCGCTGAAGGCGTCAAGCAGATCGACTACAAAGATCTCGACACGCTGAAGGCTTACATCACCGAAACCGGCAAGATCGTTCCGAGCCGCATCACCGGCACCAAAGCACGCTATCAGCGTCAGCTGGCGACCGCTATCAAGCGTTCACGCTACCTGGCACTGCTGCCCTACTCCGATAGCCACCAGTAAGCGTTTGACGTGATGCTGGCACTCGCAAGATGGCTGATGCGTGGCACGCCCTATGCCGCAGGCGGGGCAGCGCTAGCAGCGTTAGTGCCCTGGCTGTTTTGGTTGGGTGCGGCCATCGCAGCGTTAGTGACCTTGCGCAAGGGCTTTGCTCCCGCGCTTCCGGTGATTATCGCTGCGGCATTACCAGCTGGTTTCTGGTGGGCGCAGGGCGATGTGATTCCGCTGGCGAGCGTACTACTCGTCTCGCTAATGGCGGTCATATTGCGCGAAAGGATGCGCTGGAGCGAAGCTTTGATCGTTGGCACCTTAGCGGCCGCGGTCATGGTTCAGCTTGGCATCTTCAGCCCCCCGGGTGGCACCGAACTCATGCTGGAGCAGCTGCGCGAGAGCTCGCAAGAGATCGACCGCATGCTCACGGAGTTTGCCAACCAAGGCATCGATACGACGACTCTGGCCGCCATGGTCATTGGCGGCGTCACGGGGTTGGTTGTGCTGTTAGCGGCCATCGCATGTTTGGCGCTAGCACGCAGCTGGCAGGCTGGGCTTTATAACCCAGGTGGCTTTCGTGATGAGTTTCATGCCTTGCGTTTGACACCCAAGGAGCTCGCTATCTTAGTGGGGCTTGGGGTGGCAGGCATGGTGCTGGGAGCGCAGGCGCTGGCCATGCTGAGTTGGATTCCGCTGCTGATCGCCGGTATTGCGTTAGTGCACGGGTTTATTGGAATAAAGGGGATGAACGGGCTGTGGCTGGTAGCATTCTATGTGCTGCTGATCACGACCTGGCCCACGATTCTCATTGTGCTGCTGTTGGGGCTGATCGATACATTCGCGAACGTTCGCGCACGCCTTGCCCGCAGCAATTGACAAGAGGTTTACGAGATGGAAGTCATTCTGCTCGACAACATTGGTAAGCTGGGCGGCCTGGGTGACAAAGTCACTGTCAAGCCCGGTTATGGTCGTAACTACTTGGTACCCTACGGTTTAGCCGTACCGGCCACCAAAGAGAACGTAGAAGCGTTCGAAGCGCAGCGTGCCGAGCTCGAAGCACAAGCCGCTGAGCGTAAAGCCGAAGCCCAAGCACGCGCTGAGCAGCTCAACGACATCGAACTGTCGTTGGTGTCCAAAGCCGGTGACGAAGGCAAGCTGTTCGGCTCTATCGGTCCGCGTGACCTGGCCGACGCCATCTCCTCTGCTGGCATCGAAGTTGCCAAGAGCGAAGTGCGTATGCCGCAGGGCCCGATTCGCCAAACGGGCGAATACGACATCGACCTCCACCTGCATGCAGAAGTGGACGCCGTTGTACGCGTGGTCGTTGTCGCCGAGTAATCTCGCTCGCCAACGCTAACGCCTCAAAGGGCGCGGGATCTCCCGCGCCCTTTGTCTTTTATGAACCGCTGACGAGTGTGATTCGGCCAGTGGTGTGAAGGAAGCTGCCCGGCTAAGATAAGCGCCGTTGGCAACGCGTTACATTTAAGGAGCTCGCTATGCAGGACCAGCCCTCTGCTGATCAGGAAACGGCGGCGCTAAAGCTGCCGCCGCACTCGCTAGAGGCGGAGCAGTCGGTGTTAGGCGGGCTCATGCTAGACAATCAAGCCTGGGATAACGTGTCCGAGCGCTTGGTCGCCGACGATTTCTATCGCTATGAGCACCGTTTGGTGTTCAACGTGATGATTCACTTGGCGGAATCAGGGCAGCCGCTCGATGTGGTCACGCTGTCCGAAGCGCTGGAAGCGCGGGACCAGTTGGATACCGTCGGCGGGCTAGGGTTTCTGGCGGAGCTTGCCCGCAATACGCCCTCGGCCAGCAACATACGCGCCTACGCGGATATCGTTCGCGAACGCGCCACGCTGCGCAAGCTGATTCGTGCCGCCAACCAAATCGCCGAAGGGGCGTTCTCACCGCAGGGACGACCCGCCGATGAGCTGTTGAACGAAGCCGAGCGGCTGGTGTTTCAAATTGCCGAAGAGCGCCCCAAAACCGGTGGACCTATCGGTATGAGCGATCTGCTCACCAAAGCGGTCGACCGCATTGATGAGCTATTCAACCTCAAAGGCGAGATGACTGGTCTCTCCACCGGTTTCCGCGATCTGGACGAGATGACCTCGGGTCTGCAGCCCTCCGACTTGGTGATCATCGCTGGGCGTCCATCGATGGGTAAGACGACATTCGCCATGAACTTGGTCGAGCATGCGGTCATCTCTAGCGACAAGCCGGTCATGGTGTTCTCCATGGAGATGCCCGCAGAGTCGCTGATGCTGCGTATGCTCTCTTCACTGGGGCGCATCGACCAGACGCGCGTTCGCTCGGGCCAGCTGGAAGATGAGGATTGGCCAAGGCTCACATCGGCTGTCAACCTTCTCAAAGACAAACAGCTGTTCATCGATGATACCGCCGCGCTCTCGCCCAATGAGATGCGCTCGCGACTGCGCCGTATCGTGCGTGAGCACGGCAACATGGCGCTGATCATGATCGACTATCTTCAGTTGATGCAGATCCCTGGCTTTTCCGAAAACCGCACGGGGGAAATCTCTGAGATCTCACGCTCTCTGAAAGGTTTGGCAAAGGAGTTCAACTGCCCGGTCGTGGCGCTTTCGCAGCTTAACCGCTCGCTCGAACAGCGCCCCAACAAGCGCCCCGTGATGTCGGATTTGAGGGAGTCGGGCGCGATCGAGCAGGATGCGGACGTCATTGCCTTCGTTTACCGGGATGAGGTGTATAACCCGGACAACCCAGATAATCAGGGCATTGCGGAGCTCATCATCGGTAAGCAGCGTAACGGGCCGATTGGCACCGTTCACATGGCTTTCATTGGTAAATACACGCGCTTCGAGGATTTGGCGCCCGATAGCTATGGCGAGGCGTTTGGCGATTAACTTGAGCGTCATGGGGGAGAACGTATAATGCGCACCCTCATGAGTAGTTCGCCTCGAGCAGATAGAGAGACAGGAGTAACAAATGGCAGGTGGTTTTAGGCGCGGTAACCGCAAACGTCTTCCGAAACTGGAAGGCCGTGGTGAACTCCAGTCGCTAGAGCGCGAAGGCCCTTTCAAAGAGTGGCTGGGCATGCCCGATCTCTATCGCTACTTTTTGGTGGTGGAGGGGGAGAAGTACAGCTACCAAACCGAAGATGCTGAACTCCCCGTCGTTGTAGGCGACAAAGTGGTGTTTCGCTATAAAGAGACCAAAGGTGGGAACTGGATCGATCGTAACTCGCTGGGCAAAGCAATCGACCCCTCCGAGTATCAATAAGTCGACCGTTAGTTGACGATTGAGACAGGAACTCTTCCCTGTTATTGCCGTCTTAGGCAGTTAGTGCCAAGGTAATATGATTGTCATGGAGCCGCTTCATGCTGTGTTCCATGACGATGACCAATAACAGGAGGGAACCATGGAACTGAAAGCGCTGAAACAGTTCGTCGTGAATCACGACAATTTTGAAATCCGTGTGATTACCCATTCGGGTAGTCGTTTTTACCAAGTCGAGCTTGAAGATGTAGAAGGTGAGCGCCACATGTTGATGCAGCGCGGTAAACCGATGCTGTTTCGCTCACTGGATGACGTTTATCTAGAGCTCAAGCGTGCGGGTATCCATCGCGCCTACTTAGTGCAGCACGTGCCTCAAGATGAGGTGATTGGCCGCGACGCTCATTATAGTGCGCCGCTGACCTCGCGTATGCCGCTCGTCTTTTGATCCAGCCGCTGTATTAGCTGACGGTTTTACCCTGTCGTTTTTCCCACCATCGCCCCAGCCGAATACGGCGACGGGCAAAGAAACGGTAGCCTGCATCCATCATGCTGCGCAGGCCCGGTAAGTAAGATAGCTTTACCAGCCGCCGGTAGCCCAACACCGCATAGAGGGCCCGGCTGGCGTCCATCCCGATGAACCACCTCCCTTCTTGATCTTGCAAATGCAGTTGGCCCATCATGGCGTCGAAACTGCGACCGACCTCGTCTGGCTTGAACTCGCTGCTCTGAATATCGACCAGCCGAACGCGAGACCGATGGCGGTGTTTGGCGAGCCAAGCGACTTCCACTCGGCAAAAGGGGCAGTCCCCGTCATGGTAGAGCGTGACCGGAGCCTGGGCATCCAGCGCTGCGAAACGGCTCATGAGCGGTTCTCCGAGTTAGATGTAGAGGAAGCGTGTTGGGCAGCAGAGGCATAGCCCTTCGTATGCGCCGGTTGGCCGTAGCCTTTACTGGTTGGCAGTTTGGCAAGGAATTGCTCGGCCTGCTGGCGAATGGCCTCGCGCTTCTCCTCTTTCATGCGTCCTAACGAGCCATAAATGAGCTTCATTCGTGGATTACGGTTGAGCCGTTCCGCATTGGTTTCCAAAAAGTGCCAGTAAAGACTGTTGAAAGGGCAGGCTTTGGGGCCGGTCATCTGTTTGGGCGAGTAGCGACAGTGCTGACAGTGATCAGACATCTTATCGATGTATTTACCCGAAGCGCAGTAAGGCTTGGAGCCCATCAAACCGCCATCGGCGTGCAGTACCATCCCGAGGGTATTAGGCAGTTCGACCCACTCGCAGGCATCGGCGTAGACGGCGAGGTACCAGTCGCACAGCGCTTCGGGCTTGACGCCGCACAGCAGGGCAAAGTTGCCGGTGACCATGAGTCGCTGGATGTGGTGCGCATAGCTGTTGTCGATGGTCATTTGAATGGCGCGCTGCAGGCAGCGCATGTCGGTGTTGGCGTCCCAATAAAACGCGGGCAGCTCGCGGGTGAAGCCTAGCTGGTTCTCCTGTTTGTACCCGGGCATGTGCGTCCAGTAGAGCCCGCGCACGTATTCGCGCCAGCCGAGTATTTGGCGGATGAAACCCTCTACCGCATTGATAGGCGCTTTGCCCGCATGGTAGTGCGCCTCGGCGGCGTCACACACTTCCATCGGCGAGAGCAGGCCAATGTTCATCGCCGCAGACAGGCGTGAGTGATACAAAAAGGGTTCTCGGTCACTAATGGCATCTTGGTAGCGGCCAAAGTCTGCTAGCCCGTGTTCGATGAAGTGGTTCAAATCGACCAGTGCCTGCCGCCGGGTGACCGGCAAGTTGAAGGTCTCCATCGTTCCCATGTGATCAGCGAAATGGTCAGCGGCGTCCTTAAGAGCTGCTTTTGTCACGTCATCCTGGCCGTGGTTGGGCAGTGCAGGAAAGCTCAGCGAGGCATCGATGGGCTCGCGGTTGTCGTGGTCGTAGTTCCACTGGCCGCCGCTGGGCGTATCGCCCTCCATGAGCAGGCCGGTGCGCTTGCGCTGCTCGCGGTAGAAATACTCCAGGCGCAGCTGTTTGCGGCCCTCTGCCCAGCGTGAAAAGTCGTCCGGTGTGGTGAAGAAGCGGTCATCTTCCCACAACTGCCAGGGGAGGGCGTTGTGTTGGCGCTGCTGCATGTCGTTCCACAGCCGCCACTCGCCGGGGCGGGTAACGCGAATTTCATCACAGCCGTACTGCTTGGCGAGCCGCTCGGCTTCTTCTATCAGCGACTGGGTGTTATCGCCATCATTGATGCGGCTGTAATGCACCGTATAGCCTTTGTCTCTCAAGGCGTCGGCAAAGTGGCGCATGGCGGCCATGAAAAGACCGATCTTATGCAGATGGTGAGGCACGTAGCGTGCCTCTTCGGCCACTTCGCACATCGCCACCACCGCATTGGAAGGCGCTTCGCGAAGGGTTGGCAGCGTCAGCGTGAGCTGATCACCCAGTACCAGGAGTAACGGCTTGGACATGAGTTGGCCTGCAGTTATACAAATAATGTTGATAGTATAACTTTATGCCGCGACTTTGCTGAAAAGTGTTAAGATTTTGCCCATTACGTACACCCGAGGAGTTAGCGAGATGGCCGATAGCATCGTGAAGGATCAACCCGGTGAGGGGCGCTTGGCCCACGCGCCCAGCAGCCACCCTGCCGTTCCCCGCGCCAAGGTGGGCGTCGTTCTAGCGAATCTGGGAACGCCCGATGCCACCGATTACTGGTCCATGCGTCGCTATCTCAGCGAGTTCTTGTCCGATAAACGAGTCGTAGATTATGCCGGATGGAAATGGCAGCCTCTTTTGCAGCTCATCATCCTGACCAAGCGTCCGTTCTCCTCGGGCAACGCGTACAAAAGCATCTGGAATAACGAGAAGAACGAAAGCCCGTTGCTGACCATCACCCGTGCACAAACGGAAAAAATGACCGAGCGCCTGAAAGCGCTTTACGGCGACGATGTCGAGGTCGATTTCTGTATGCGCTACGGCAATCCTTCAACGGACAGCGTGCTCAAACGCATGAAAGAGAAGGGTTGTGAGCGCATCGTCTTCTTCCCGCTCTATCCGCAGTACGGCTCGCCCACTACCGCTACTGCCAATGATCAAGCGTTTCGTACGCTGATGAAAATGAAGTGGCAGCCCTATATCCGTACCGTACCGGCCTATTTCGAGCATCCGACGTATATCCAGGCGTTGGCTAACTCGGTACAAGAGGCGTACGACGGCTTCGATAGTCGTCCCACCAAACTCGTGGCGAGCTATCACGGCGTGCCGGAGCGTTATCTGATGGAGGGTGACCCCTACCACTGCCAGTGTCAGAAAACGACGCGCCTACTGCGTGAAAAGCTGGGGTTGAGCAAAGAGGAGGTCGATACTGCGTTTCAGTCGCAGTTCGGTCCTGAAAAGTGGGTCGGTCCGCAAACGGTCGACCATGTTGCCGAACTGGCGAAACAAGGGCACAAGCACATTGCGATTCTTTCGCCAGCCTTTTCCTCTGATTGTGTCGAGACCCTCGAAGAGATCAAAGAGGAGATCCACGATAGTTTCATGGAAGCGGGTGGTGAAACCTTTAGCTACATCCCTTGCTTGAACGATCGCGATGACCATATCGATGCACTATTGGCGGTAGTGAATAACGAATTATCGGGTTGGTTACCAACAACGTAACGTCATATGGCGGTGCATAAAACCGCCTAGCGTATTGCGCTAGGCGGTTTTTTATTGAGAACGACTTTCCTAGAAAAGTGGGAAGGGTTGGTATAAGGTTTGTGGATATAAAATCACACTTATTCAACGCTCGAACGGCTGCTGACGTGTCGACAAGCGGCCGTTTTGAGGTGAATGCACGCAATTAGGGAGAAGGCGCCGGATGCAATTTGCCGTATTAATGGGCTTCGTGTTGGCAGCGCTGTCACCGCTGCTCAACCGCTGGTTTGGGGAGCGAGCAAGCCTGCTGCTTGCGCTATTTCCGGCACTTTTGGCCGCTTGGTTGTTAAGCCAAGCGCCGTTGGTTCTCCATGAGGGCCCTCAGCTATTGGCGTGGTCGTGGGTGCCGTCATTGGGTATCAGCTTAAGCTTTTTGCTCGATGGCCTGTCGCTGCTGTTTGGCTTGCTGATTACGGGGATCGGCACCTGCGTCTTGGTCTATGCAGGTGGCTATTTGAAAGGTCATCAGGATATGGCCCGTTTCCATTTGGCTCTGGTCGCGTTCATGGCCTCCATGCTGGGGCTCGTGCTCGCCGATGGCCTGCTTACGCTATTCATTTTTTGGGAACTGACCAGCATCACCTCCTACCTCCTGATTGGCTTCAATCACCAGGATATCGAGGCGCGTAAATCGGCACGTCAAGGTTTGTTCGTGACGGTGGCCGGTGGGTTGGCACTGATGGCAGGGCTAGTGCTGCTGGGTGTAGCAAGCGGTAGCTGGTCTCTCCATGACATTCTGCGCGCCGATGAGGACCTGCGCCAACACGCGCTCTATACCCCCATGTTGATCTGTTTGTTGCTGGGTGCGTTTACCAAATCGGCGCAGTTCCCTTTCCATTTCTGGTTGCCCAACGCCATGGCAGCGCCAACGCCCGTGTCCGCCTATCTGCACTCCGCCACCATGGTGAAGGCGGGCATTTACTTATTGGCACGGCTGCAGCCCGAGCTGGGTGGCACTGCCCTATGGGTGACGATACTCTCCGTGGTCGGAGCGACCACCATGCTGACCGGCGCTTTTCTGGCGATTCATCACACCAACATCAAGAAGTTGCTGGCGTACTCGACGGTCATGGCGCTGGGTACGCTGACCATGCTGTTAGGCATTGGCTCCGAGTATGCCATGACAGCGTTCGTGACGTTCTTGCTGGCCCACTCACTGTACAAAGGCGCCCTGTTCATGGTGGCGGGGATTCTTGATCACGAAACCGGTACCAAGGATGTCACGGCCATGGGGGGACTGCGCAGCGTGATGCCCGTGACGGCGACCATTGCACTGATAGCAGCGCTTTCCTTGGCGGGTGTGCCACCGTTACTCGGCTTTATCGGTAAAGAGCTAATGCTCGAAGCAGCGCTAGGCGCCGAGCGTGTCCGGTCAATATTGGTGGTGTTCGCCTTTATGGCGGCCGTGTTGACCATTGCGGTGGCGTCCATCATCGCGCTGCGACCTTTTTATGGCGCACGCCATGAAACTCCTAAAACGCCCCATGAAGCACCGCTAAGCATGCTGATCGGCCCAGGCCTATTGGCCCTTGGATCGCTCGCGCTTGGCTTAGCGCCCGCCATGTTGGGAGCCGATGCGTTATTGACGTCGGCGGCCACGGCAGTGGCGGGGGAGGCGCTGCCGATCTCGCTGTCGCTGTGGTATGGCGTCAACATGGCGTTGATCATGTCCGTGGTGAGCCTACTGCTCGGTTTCTTTCTCTTCAAGCGTTGGGACAGTGTACGTGGCCAGTTGGCCAGACTGACCCCCGTGATGCGCTATGGGCCCGAAGCAGGCTACGAGGGCCTGATGAATGGCATCGTGCGCTTTTCCGAGTGGCAAACTCGACTCCTGCAAAACGGCTATATGCGTAACTATATATTGGTGATGCTGGTCGTGCTGATTGCGCTAATCGGCAACTCCATTTTGTTGCGCCATTCCCCCCAGCTAGCGCTCGAGCTAGACGTGCGCTTTCACGAAGTGATCGTGGTGGGCACCATGGCGATGGGGGCTCTGTTCGCCACGATTTCGCGCTCTCGGTTGGGAGCCGTTGTCTCGGTCGGCATCATGGGCTTCTCCATCGCGCTGATCTTCATTCTGTTCAGCGCGCCGGACTTAGGCATTACCCAACTGCTCGTTGAAACCATGACGGTGATTCTGCTAGTCCTGGTGCTCTTCCGGCTGCCTCGCTTCTCCAACCTCTCCACGAATCTGGAGCGCATTCGCGATGGGTCGGTTGCAGCGACCATGGGCGTGCTGATGTTCTTATTGATCATGACGGCGTGGAGTATCGATCAGTTCGAAAGCATCTCGACCTACATGGTCGAGAACAGTGCGCCGCTTGCCCATGGTCGAAATATCGTCAATGTCATCCTGGTCGATTACCGTGCCCTCGACACCTTGGGTGAGATGTTCGTGCTAGCGTTGGCCGCCATTGGCGTGATTGCCATGCTCAAGCTTCGCCACGGCGAAACGGAGGGTAGGACAAATAGTGGCGAAAAAGCCAGCGTGAAGGAGCCCTACGATGGTTAAATCAGGCACGATCATTTTAAACACCGCAGCGCGCTTTCTCATGCCGCTGCAGCTCATGTTCTCGGTCTTCCTGCTGCTGCGGGGGCATGATGAGCCCGGGGGAGGATTCATTGCTGGGCTCGTGGCAGCGGGCGCGTTCACTTTGTATTTATTTGCCTTTGGCGTAAGCGCCACGAAAGAGGTACTGCGCATGGTCGACCCGCGAGACTTGATCGGCGCAGGACTCTTTTTTGGGATGATCTCGGTAGTGCCCGCTTGGTTCATGGGGCAGCCTTTTCTGACTGCTCAGTGGTGGACGATTCCGGTGATCGACTTCAAAGCCTCGACGCCGCTGATTTTCGATATTGGCGTCTATCTGGCGGTACTGGGCTCCGTCATGGGTATGGTCATGGCATTAATGGAGGTGGATAAGGATGAGCCATAAGTCCCTTAGACTCATCGAATCGGGAGGTCGCCGATGGAACCGTTAATGGCCCTCGTCATAGGCCTGCTCTACGCGACCGCCATATTCATGATGTTGCGTCGCTCTATCGTCAAGCTGGTGATTGGTCTGCTGCTACTGTCTAACGCCGCTAACCTGTTAATTTTTACCACGGCCGGTATGACGCGGGGTGCGCCCCCCCTGATCCCCGAAGGCATGATGCAGCCATTGGGTGGCGTTGCCGACCCCTTGCCGCAAGCAGTGGTATTGACGGCTATCGTGATTGCCTTTGGTGTATTGGCGTTTGCGGTGGTGCTGATTCGCCGCGCTTATGAAATCGTCAAGGCCGATGACTTGGACAAGATGAAGGATACCGACACGTGAGGCCTGAAGTCGCACTCCCCGTTTTACTGCCGCTACTTTCTGGGGCCATTTCGCTGATGTTTTGGCGTTCGCGCCCGATGCAGCGTTTTATTGCCGTGGCGGGCAACGTCGCGCTATTCGTCGTCAGCCTGTGGCTGTTCGTTGCGGTCTTAGAAGATGGCTACATCACCATTCAAATGGGCAGCTGGCCAGCACCGTTTGGGATAACGCTCGTCGCTGACATGCTCAGCGCTGTGATGATACTGCTCACCGGCATCATCGGCTTGGCCATGGGGATTTACTCCCTGGCGACGACTGGCCGCGGCCACGAAAAATTTGGCTACTACCCGCTGATGCATTTGCTACTGGCGGGGGTGGCGGGCGCCTTTTTAACGGGCGATATCTTCAACCTCTATGTCTGGTTCGAAGTGATGTTGGTGGCCTCGTTTGCGCTCCTAACGCTCGGTGGCGAGCGCGCCCAGATGGAGGGCGCCATCAAGTACGTCACGCTCAACCTGCTGGCTTCGGTGATTTTTCTCAGCGCGGTGGGGTTGCTCTACGGCACGGTGGGAACGCTCAATATGGCCGATATTGCGCTGCGCATGGATGAGGCCGAGCACAGCGGTATGGTCGAAGTGCTGGCGGTGATGTTCATGGTGGCCTTTGGTATCAAAGCCGCCGCGTTTCCGCTATTTTTTTGGCTGCCTGCGTCCTATCATACGCCGCCGGTGGCGGTATCGGCGTTGTTTGCGGGACTGCTCACCAAGGTGGGCGTTTACTCGCTGTTTCGGGTATTTACGCTGATCTTTGATCAAACCATGGGCTACCTCCAAGACATCATGCTGTGGGGAGCAGTATTGACCATGGTGACCGGCGTGTTAGGCGCCGCCGCTCAGTATGAATTTCGTCGTATCCTCTCGTTTCATATCGTCAGTCAGATTGGTTACATGATATTGGGACTGGCGCTCTATACGCCGCTGGCCATTGCCGGCGGTGTGTTCGCGATCATGCACAATATCATCGTCAAGACGAACCTGTTCTTGATCAGCGGCATTACGCATCGCCTCCAAGGGACGTACCAGCTCAAAAAAATGGGTGGGCTCTATCGTGAGCGGCCTTGGCTGGCCGTCGCGTTTTTTATCAGCGCGTTTTCTCTGGCGGGTATCCCACCGCTCTCGGGGTTTTTTGCGAAGTTCGTGCTGGTGCGCGCGGGCTTTGAGGCAGAGGCTTACGTGGCGACCGGCATCGCTCTGGCCGTGGGTTTGATGACGCTCTACTCCATGGTGAAGATCTGGAACGAAGTGTTCTGGAAGGCGCTACCTGAAGAAAACCAGGTGCCCGAAACACCGACACCGACTGGCGATGACGGCCGGTTGCTGAAGCCCAGCCTGTGGATGATGTATCTGCCTGTCGTGGTGCTGGCCATGATGTCCCTGCTCATTGGCGTGTTTGCCGAACCCATCATGCTGGTGATGAACCAAATAGGCGATCAATTGATGACGCCTTCAGGCTATATCGAAGCGGTACTCGGTGCCTCCGCAAGCGCGGAAGCAGCGCTACTGGATCCCCTTGAGATACAGGCCGAACGTGTCGATGACCGCTTGGAGGAAACACCATGACAGGCGCCATTTGGAACCTCTTGCTTGGTTTGGCCTGGGTGCTGCTGAGCGGCGACTTCTCCGGGTTGAATTTGTTGGTAGGGATGATTTTTGGCTATATCGCGTTGCTGCTGATCGAGCCTCAAGTCGATGGGTTGAAAGGCTATCCTGCTCGTGTGCCGCGCTTCATCGGCTTTCTCGGCTTTTTCATCAAAGAGTTGGTTCAGGCCAACTTACGCGTGGCATTCGATATCCTGACGCCGCCTTGGCACATGCAGCCGGGGGTCATTGCCTTACCGCTGTCGGCACGCACCGAAATGGAGATCACCCTGGTGGCGAATTTGATTTCGCTCACACCGGGTACCCTGAGCCTAGACGTGTCCGATGACCGTAAAGTGTTGTATATCCATGCGATGTTCCTGGACGACGAAGAGGAGCTTCGGCGCAATTTGAAAGAGATGGAACACAGGGCACTGGAGTTATTTCGTTAATGGAAACCGTGATTTTAATTAGTCAGGTGATCATGGGCTTGGCGCTCGTGCTGACCTTCGTTCGCGTGGTGCGTGGACCTAGTCTGCCAGATCGCGTAGTGGCCCTAGAACTGTTCTCGACGACGGTCGTGGGGTTGGTCGGTGTGTATGCCATTCAATCGGGCGTCTCCAGCTTTTTGGATGCGGCCATCGTCATTGCGTTGATGGGGTTTTTGGCCGCGATTGGCTTTGCACGCTTCTTGGAACGGGGAGGGCCTCGGGATGATTGATGCCATCAAAGGCGCCATGCTGCTGGTTGGCGCGAGTTTTATGCTGCTAGCCGCCGTAGGGCTCCTTCGCTTGCCCGATCTACTGACACGCATGCATGCCACCACCAAAGCCGCCGCGCTGGGTGTGATTCTGATCATGTTGGCCTCGGCCATGCATTTTGCCGAGGTAGGGGTCGTCGCTCGTTCGTTAGCCATTATCGTGTTCATTTTGATCACCGCACCTATTGCCGCCCACGTGATTGGCCGAGCCGGTTACTTTGTAGGTTCTCGGCTTTGGAGCGGCACGGTCAAAGATGAGCTGCGCCCTAACTACGACCCGCTCACCCATGAGCTGAAAAGCGGTATGGAGACGCAAGAAAACGCGAAGCGCCACCCTCGCAATACCGATCCCGACTAACGTTAAGAGTCACCGTAATTAAGAGAAGCCACCCAGGTTGGGTGGCTTTTTTTATGCGCGACTTAAAAGAGGGTAGGTGCGTGTTATGGCAAAGTCGAGGTATCAATTTATATACAATAATTGTACTGTATAAGTTATTATGTCCATGTATTACGGCGTAGCGTGGCATAGCCAGCACGCAGCGAGATGGATAGATGAAACGGAAACACGATTTACCGCAAAAAGACTGCGTTCAATGCCAGCGCCCATTTACTTGGCGGAAAAAAATGGGCGCGCTGCTGGGACGAGGTGCGCTTCTGCAGCGAACGTTGCCGTCGCGAGGCCAAGCAGCACAGCACGCCGAGGAGGCAAGAGCATGAACAGCACGACTGACATTGTCTGGCTGCAGGATAATCTGCGTGTCGCCGACAACCCCTTATTACATTTCGAACACTGCCCACATCAGCTACTCTGCCTTTACGTGCTCGACCAGCGTTGGCTCCAGGCGGCCGTGCCGGGTGAAAAGACGCCTAGGCTAGGACCAGCGCGTTTGCGCTTTTTATGGCAAAGCTTGATGGAGCTTCGCGGAGAATTGTTGCGCCGAGGTAGCGACCTGTTGGTGCGCATTGGCGACCCGGCAGCGGTCGTCGTCGAACTGGCTACCTCGCTTGATGCGCGTGAAGTCCGAGTGGCTGAACACTCAGGATGCGAAGAGTCGAAGAACATCACTCGCGCGGCTGCCGGTTTGCCCGATAGTTGCCGACTTTACCGTGCAGATAGCGGTTATTTGATCGACGCTGCTGCGCTGCCGTTCGAATTGGACGCGTTGCCATCCAGTTTTTCCGCGTTTCGTCGCAGTGTAGAAAAACAGTGTGAAATACCGCCTCCCTTACCCGCGCCGGTCACCCTGCCAGGCTGGCCTGACGGTGCGCCACGCGGTTTCCCACCGTTGAGGTCGGTGTGTGAAACCAGCGCCGCTTGGCAACCCGATAATCGTCAGGGGTTCGTATTCGTGGGCGGCGAGTCGGCAGCGAACGATCGTTTACAGCACTACTTATGGCGTCAAAACGGCGCGGAGTCTTATAAGAAAACGCGCAATGGCCTGCTAGGCGCCAACTTCTCCACGCGCTTTTCTCCGTGGCTTTCCCGTGGCTGCCTATCAGCCCGCCAAGTGAATCACGAAGTAAAAGCGTGGGAGGCCGAGTTCGGTAGCTGTGAATCAAGCTACTGGATCGTCTTCGAACTTTTATGGCGCGACTATTTTCATCGCGCTGCGCAGCTTGAAGGTGCGTCACTGTTCGGCCGTGATTCGCTGCCCGCTGCGAATGCGGCTTTCGATACGTGGCGTAACGCCGATACCGGTGTCCCCTTCATTGACGCTGCCATGCTCGAACTCAGGCGTACTGGCTGGATCTCTAATCGGGCTCGACAAAACGTCGCGAGCTTTTTAGTCAAAGATCTTCAGGTCGACTGGCGGTTAGGGGCTTGGTGGTTCGAACACTGCCTGATCGATTATGACGTGGCCAGTAACTGGGGCAACTGGCGCTACATTGCCGGAGTGGGACGCGATCCGCGGCAGGATCGCTACTTCAATGTATTGAAGCAGGCAGGCCACTACGACCCGAAAGGGCTTTACGTGGCCTACTGGTTACCTGCTCTCGAATCGTTGCCTTATGGATTGGAGCGCCACCAGCCCTGGCGTGTGGCACCTTCTCAATTCAAGCAGCCTTGCGTGTTGCCGGACGAGTGGCAGCGCTGGTTGATTGCTGCTACCGAATTCGAAGAAACGGATGAGTAACGATGGCGCGAATGGAGTCTGAAAAACGCTTGGCATGGAGCTTAGGCTTGGCCGGTCTGCTGCCGTTCATCGGTGGCGGCCTCGCCGCTTGGTGGGCACCGCCTGTCTGGCAGGTCAGTGCCATCTATGGCTTTACTTACTACAGCGCCGTGATTTTGTCGTTTTTAGGGGGCATTCATTGGGGCAGTGCGCTTCAAGTGCCCCGTGACAACAACGTACGGCGGCTAGTACTGGCCATGGTGCCTAGCCTGATAGCGTGGCCCGCTTTGCTATTCAACACGGTGACCGGGCTTTGGGTGTTGTTGGCAGGGTTTCTGTTGATGGGAGGCTACGATATTAGCCGGGAAGGGCGCGAAGGCTTTCCCAAGTGGTATCTGATCCTGCGCTGTGTGCTAACGGTGAGTGTGGTGATGCTCCATTTTGTGGTTTTGGGGCGCTTGTCTCTCTGAGGCTGGTAACTCGTTTATTTCTGAGCCATCATCAGCCTCACGCTAAGGATTGCCAAGAGATGAATACTATGACGTCACGCCCCAGGTCATTGAAACGTAATGGTTCGATACGTACCCGCCGCCACCTGCTGTGGCCACTGTTGGCCGCTGTTACTTTATACGTCCCTGCTGTGACGGCAAGCCCCCAGCTCATGACGGAAGTCGACGCCCGCGCCGCAGAGCAGGTGCGCTATGGCAACTTCAATGAGTGGCTCGGCGAGTTCCGCCGCTATGCCGCCAGCCAAGGTATCAGTGAGGCCACGCTTGCGTCGGCGTTCGATGGGATTCGTTACCGGGAGCGGGTCATCGAGCTAGATCGTTACCAGCCAGAATTCGTCCGTGCCATTTGGCAATATTTAGATAGTGCTGTGTCGCCAACGCGTATCGACAATGGACGAGAGACGCTGGCGCAGCACCGCGAGACAGCGCATATGATGCAGCAGCGCTACGGTGTCCCCGCCGAGATCATCGTAGCGATTTGGGGCGTGGAGAGTAATTACGGCAGCAATTTTGGCGATTTCTCGACACTCGAATCCCTCGCGACGCTGGCCTACGATGGCCGCCGACGAGAGTTCGCCCGGGGTGAGCTGCTGGCGGCCCTGCGCATCATCGACCAAGGGGACATTGCCGCCGAACAGATGAAAGGCTCCTGGGCGGGGGCGATGGGGCATACCCAATTTATCCCCAGCAGTTTCGAAGCCTACGCGGTGGATGGCGATGACGACGGGCGGCGCGATATTTGGGGCAGTATTCCCGATGTCATGGCGTCGACGGCGAACTATCTTGCGCGCGCTGGTTGGCAGGCAGGCCAACCCTGGGGTGCTGAGGTCAGGTTACCCGACGACTTTGACTACTCGCAAACCGACCGTAAGAGCAGCGCCGAATGGGCTGCACAAGGTGTGCGTGCCGTTCGGGGTGAGCTTCCCTCTTTCGATAGCGCTGCGGTCATCGTCCCGGCTGGGGCGAGTGGCCCTGCGTTCATCGTTGGTCCCAATTTCCGCGCGATTCTGCGCTATAACAATGCAACGAGCTATGCACTAGCCGTGGCGACGCTGGCCGATGCCATTGCCGGACGCGATGGCATCGCGCAGTCATGGCCCCGGGATGAGGCACCTTTGACGCGTGACGATGTCAGAACGCTCCAGCAGCGCTTGAACGATGCCGGTTACTCGGTAGGTGTCGCGGATGGCATCATGGGGCCGAATACCCAGGCGGGTTTGAGGGCTTTCCAGCGCGACCAGGGGATCGTTCCCGATGGCTTCGCCACTCAATCGCTGCTGGAGCGGTTACGTTAATGTTCAATCGTCGATGTTTCACCAAGGATGAGTCGAGATGGTAAAAACTGGCTTAGGAGTATGGGGTGCCAGCGTGCTGGCCAGCACGCTACTGTTGGGAGCGACTGCACAGGCAGAGGACGCTCAAACGCAAGACAACGTCTTCGGCTGGGTCGAAAATGCCTATATCGAGCCCTGGGGCATCGCGGTCAAAGCCAAGCTGGACAGCGGGGCGTTGACCTCTTCTCTGGATGCCCGAGACATTGAAATGTTCGAGAAAGAGGGTGAGGAGTGGGTGCGCTTTCGTTTGAAGCTGGAAGATCAAGAGAGCGGTGACACCTTTAGCGACCAAATCGAGCGTCCTCTCTATCGCGAGCAAACCGTGCGCGGCGCCGGGGGGCGTGACGAGCGCCCGGTGGTGCTGATGGACGTGTGCATGGGGGATACCATCTACGAGGAGCAGTTTAGCCTGCGTGACCGAGAAGAGATGATCTATCCGCTACTATTGGGGCGTCGTACCATCAGCCACCTGGGCTTGCTGGACGTACGCAATACGTTTCTACAGGAACCCGAGTGTGGAGAAAACGCTGCGTACGTTCCCCACGACCCAGAAGACGACCAGTCTTGATCCTTTATTAGTCAGGTAGCACTCAAAACAGCCGTGACAGCAGCGCGGTGACGGCTGTTTCGACGCGTAGGATGCGCGGTCCCAAGTGCATGCCCTCGCAGCCTGCCTGAATCAGTTGCTCCACCTCCCAAGGAATGAAACCACCTTCAGGACCGACCAGTAGCAGAGTGGGTTCATCCACGTCGCGTGGGCAGGCGTTTTCCATTCCCGGGTGAGCGACTAGCCCGCGACGTTCGCTCAGTAGTTGCGGGAGCTGGCCTTCTAGAAACGCTTTGAAGCCCTTGCACAGCGTCACATTGGGCAGCAGGGTATCTCGTGCTTGCTCGAGGCCCAGCACTAAATGTTGATGAATCTTGTCAGCCCTTAGCTCCGGTGATTGCCAATAGCTCTTTTCTACCCGTTTAGTATGCAGCAAGGTGATCTCTTTGACGCCCAGCGCCGTCACGTGCTCTAGCGTTCGCGCTAACATACGGGGGCGCGGCAAGGCCAGCACGAGGTGAACGGGCAGGGCGGGGGGCGCCGATTCACAAAGATCCTCCAGCGCAAAGAGCGCTTCGTGTTGACTGAGTGTTATCAGCGAGGCTTTACCCATGGCGCCGCCCTGAATGCCCACCGTCAAGCGGTCGCCCTGTTGGGCACGGTGTACGTCGTGTAAATGGGTCAAGCGCCGCGCATCGGTAATGCGCGCGTGGTGAGCGTCGACCTCGCTTGGGTCTAGCAGTATCAAATTCATAGTCGTCGTCTATTGGTCCAAGGAAAGGCGTGCTTAACACCACGAATCCGCTAAGCTGGCTTGCATGGGCGCGTGTTGCAGGCACAATAGCAGCAACGGCGACAAAAGCCTTTATCGCGTTTAAGGAGATGCGCTGTGCGCGTAATTCGTAAATATGCCAACCGCAGGTTGTACGACACCCAGCAGAGCCGTTATGTCACGCTCGAGGACCTGCGCCGTTTGATCATTGAAGAAGAGCCGTTTCGCGTCGAAGATGCGAAAAGCGGTGAAGATCTAACGCGCACCATCCTGCTATCGATCATTATCGAACAAGAACAGGCGGATAGTGAAGCCGAAGTGTTTTCCAATGACCTGCTGGCGCAGCTGATTCGTGTGTACGATATGTCCTCTCCACTGCCGCTGGCACGCTACTTGGAGCAGGGCACGCAGCTAATGCTAGAGCAGCAAAAGCGGATGCAGACCCAGTGGCAGCAGGCCATGCGCCACTCGCCGATCGAGTTCATGCGTGAATTGGCCGAAGAGAACATGCGGTTTTGGCAAAACGCGCTCAACCAGCCTACCCAGACGGACGATGACGAGACATCGGACAAGCGTTCCTAAGGCCACGGGGTGGTACGTTGTGGCATAATGCCGCCCATCGACGCTCTCCCGTTTAAGAAGGATACCCATGAAAGTTTTGATGATCGGTGGCGGTGGCCGCGAACATGCCCTGGCGTGGAAACTCGCCCAGTCCAGTGATGTCGAGCAAGTCTTCGTCGCGCCTGGCAACGCAGGGACCGCAACGGAGCCCAAGCTGACCAATGTGGCCATTGGTGTCACCGACCTAGAGGCACTGGTCGCGTTTGCTCAGCAAGAGCAGATTGCCCTGACCGTCGTTGGCCCAGAAGCGCCGCTCGTCGAAGGTGTCGTCGACCGTTTCCAAGCCGCCGGTTTGACGATTTTTGGCCCCAGCCAGCGCGCCGCCCAGCTCGAAGGCTCCAAGTCGTTCACCAAGGACTTTCTGGCCCGTCATGACATTCCCACCGCGGCCTACCAGACGTTTACGGCCGTAGAGCCTGCGCTAGCGTATTTGGCTGAGATGGGCGCGCCGATCGTGATCAAAGCCGACGGCTTAGCGGCGGGTAAAGGGGTCATCGTGGCCATGAGCGAAGCGGAAGCCGAGGCGGCGATTCGCGATATGCTCGAAGCCAATGCCTTTGGTGATGCGGGCGCGCGTGTCGTCATCGAAGAGTTTCTCGACGGCGAAGAAGCGAGCTTCATCGTCATGGTAGATGGCGAAAACGTCGTTCCGATGGCGACCAGTCAGGATCACAAGCGCGCCTACGATGGCGACACGGGCCCCAACACGGGCGGCATGGGCGCCTACTCCCCTGCGCCGGTCGTCACGCCCGACGTCGATGCGCGGATCATGGAGCAGGTCATTCTCCCCACCGTGCGCGGTATGGCCGCGGAGGGGAACGCGTATACCGGCTTCCTGTATGCGGGGCTGATGATCGATGCGCAAGGCAATCCCAAAGTCATCGAGTACAACTGCCGATTTGGTGACCCGGAAACCCAGCCGATCATGATGCGCCTTACCTCCGATTTGGCGGCGCTCTGTTTGGCTGGCGCAAAAGGCGAGCTGGCCGGAAAGCAGTGTACGTGGGATTCCCGTGCCGCCGTGGGCGTGGTGCTGGCCGCGGGTGGGTATCCCGGTAGCTATCGTAAAGGCGACGTGATTCACGGCTTGGACGATGCCGAGCGGGCGCAGTGCAAGGTCTTCCACGCGGGGACGGCGCAAAATGCAGAAGGTGAGATCACTACGGCCGGTGGGCGCGTGCTGTGTGTCACGGCCTTGGGCGACAGCGTCTCGGCGGCTCAGCAGCAGGCGTATCGAGGGGTTAGCGCGATTCACTGGGAAGGCGTCGAGTTCCGCCGTGATATCGCCTTCCGCGCCATTGCGCGGGAGCAGTAAAAAGCGACTTTTCCCGGTCATATCGTCACCCGACAAGGAGTAAAGCAATGGAGCGTGTCTCGCTGGACTTCCCTTTGGCTGCGGTCATTCATCGCCATTCACTGACGGTGCGGGTGACGGATATGAATTATGGCCGCCACTTGGGGCACGATGCCCTGGTGTCGCTGCTTCATGAAGCGCGGGCGAAGGCCTTTATGGCCTTGGATCTGCCGGAGTGGGATATGCACGGCTACCCCAGTGTGGTCGTAGATCTCGCCGTGCAGTATCAACAGGAGGCGCGCTTTCCTGACGCGCTGGTCATCGAAACGGCGGTGCCCGAGCCCGAGGACAAAGCGTTGACGATCTATCAGCGGGTCATCAAGGCAGATACGGGCGATGTCGTAGCGACCGCGCGAGTCAACAAGCTGCTACTGGACCTGGCGGTGGGTCGGCCGGTGGCGATTCCCGATGCGCTAAAGCAAACGCTGGCGGATGCCCGGGGGGGATAAATGTCGCGAGAATATCCCATCATCGCGGTGACGGGCTCGTCAGGGGCGGGGACCACGACCGTCCGCCGCAGTTTCGAGCGCATGTTCCTCCGTGAAGACGTGCATGCGGCCATGGTGGATGGCGACGCTTTCCACCGCTATACCCGCGATGATCTCAAACGTATTTTCCGCGAAGAGCCGGAGCGTAAGGACGAGCTCTCTCATTTTGCCGTCGAGGCCAACCTGCTCGACCGCTTGGAAGGCCTGTTCATCGAGTACGGAGAGCACGGTACCGGCACGTTTCGGCACTACATTCACGCGGAAGACAAGCAGAAAATCGAGGCGGGTTATCGCGTAGGCACTTTCACCGAGTGGCAGTCACTGCCCTGCGGTACCGATCTGCTCTTTTATGAAGGGTTGCATGGCGGCTTGGTGACGCAAGAGTACGATATTGCCCGTCACGTCGATTTGCTGGTCGGCGTGGCACCGACGATGAACCTCGAGTGGATTCAAAAGATCGACCGTGACACCAAACTGCGCGGCTACTCTCAGGAAGCAGTCATTGATACCATTTTGGGGCGTATGGATGATTACGTGCGCTATATTCAGCCGCAGTTTTCGCGTACCCACATCAATTTCCAGCGGGTGCCCACGGTCGATACCTCCAACCCCTTCGAAGTGCAGGATATTCCCACCGATGCCGAGTCGTTCGTGGTGATTCGTTTTCGTGACCCGTCGACGGTGGATTTTCCATGGCTGCTGGCGATGATCCAAGATTCTTTTATGACCCGTCCGCATACCCTGGTGGTGCCCGGTGCTCGTATGTCCTTGGCGATGGAGCTGATACTCGCACCGCTGGTTCGCCACCTGCTATCGCAGCGCCGTTTTCGCTAAGGCGGCGCTGCTCGACCGACCATAAACGCGCCAAACGTAAGGAGGCTGCGATGGAGTGCCTATTCTGTAAAATCATTAACCGCGAGATTCCGGCAGACATCGTGTTCGAGGATGAGCACGTACTGGCGTTCAACGATATTAACCCCCAGGCGCCAACGCATCAGCTCATCATTCCTAAAAAGCACATCCCAACGCTAAACGATATCGAAGCAGACGACGTGGCGCTCGTAGGTCGCTTACAGCACACCGCGGCACAGCTCGCCAAACAGCAAGGCTTCGCGGAAGACGGCTATCGAATAGTGATGAACTGCAATGAGATGGGTGGGCAGACCGTCTATCATATTCATATGCATCTACTGGGCGGTCGTGAGTTTACTTGGCCCGCGGGGTGAGACATTCGTCAGACACGTTCCCATCGTCATAAAAAAGCCCTGCATGAGCAGGGCTTTTTGCGTCGAGGAGCACGACGTTAGGCGTCGATACGCTTGTACTTCATGCGCTTCGGCGTGTCGTTACCGACGCGTTTTTTGTGGTCCTCTTCGTACTCGGTGTAGTTACCGTCGAAGAACACCACTTCGGAA
Source organism: Halomonas sp. MMH1-48 (assembly GCF_022348105.1). Lineage (NCBI taxonomy): Bacteria > Pseudomonadati > Pseudomonadota > Gammaproteobacteria > Oceanospirillales > Halomonadaceae > Halomonas > Halomonas sp. MMH1-48. The sequence continues at coordinate 5,565 of NZ_JAKRFL010000022.1, read as the reverse complement.
TCACCTTCGAACGCCAAAATGTGCGTGGCGATTCGATCCAGGAACCAACGGTCGTGAGAGATCACCATCGCGCAGCCGGGGAAGGCGAGCAACGCCTCTTCCAGAGCGCGCAGCGTTTCGATGTCCAGGTCATTCGAAGGCTCATCCAGCAACAGTACGTTAGCCCCCTGTTTCAGGGTCTGCGCTAGCTGCAGGCGACCCCGCTCACCGCCGGACAGCTCATCCAAACGTTTTTGTTGGTCGTTGCCCTTGAAGTTGAAACGGCCCACGTAGGCGCGTGAGGAGACTTCATAGCCGTTGATATTGAGAATGTCCTGCCCGTCTGACACGGCTTCCCAAACGGTCTGTTTATCGTCTAGCGCATCGCGCAACTGCTCGACGTAAGCGATGTCGACGGTTTCACCGATCACCACCTCACCGGCATCCGGCTGTTCTTTACCGGTGACCAGCTTGAACAGTGTCGATTTACCCGCGCCGTTACCACCCACGATCCCGACGATGGCGCCAGGGGGGATGGTGAAGGAGAGGTCTTGGTAGAGCAGCTTGTCATCGAAACGCTTGGTGACGTTGTGGAACTCGATCACCTTATCACCCAGGCGCGGGCCAGGCGGAATGTAGATCTCGTTGGTCTCGTTACGCTTCTGGAAGTCGCCAGACTGCATTTCTTCGAAGCGGTTAAGGCGCGCTTTGCTCTTCGCCTGGCGGCCTTTGGCATTGCTGCGCACCCATTCGAGCTCTTGCTTGATGGCTTTCTGACGAGACGCTTCTTGCTTCGCCTCTTGGGTCAGGCGCTGCTCTTTCTGCTCCAGCCACTGGGAGTAGTTGCCTTCGAACGGAATGCCCTGCCCACGGTCAAGTTCGAGAATCCAGCCCGCAACGTTGTCCAAGAAGTAGCGGTCGTGGGTGATTGCCACGACGGTGCCATTGTAGTCGTGCAAAAAGCGCTCCAGCCAAGCCACGGACTCTGCATCCAGGTGGTTGGTGGGCTCGTCGAGCAGTAGCATGTCAGGGCTGGAGAGCAGCAGACGACAGAGCGCCACACGGCGACGCTCACCGCCAGAGAGGTTGCCGACTTTTGCCTCCCATGGCGGCAGGCGTAGAGCTTCGGCGGCCACTTCTAGTTTGCGCTCGATGTTATGCGCGTCTGCCGCTTCGATGATGTTTTCTAAACGTGCTTGCTCGCTGGCAAGGGCATCGAAGTCCGCGTCAGGTTCAGCGTAAGCGGCGTATACCGCATCGAGCTTTTCCTGTGCTTCTTTGATGGCACCCAGCGCTTCTTCGACGGTATCACGGACGTTTTTCTCGTCATCTAGCTGCGGCTCCTGGGGCAAATAGCCCACATTGATACCGGGCATCGGACGAGCTTCACCTTCAAACTCTTTATCGACACCGGCCATAATGCGCAGCAGCGTGGATTTACCGGCACCGTTCAAACCCAGCACGCCAATTTTGGCGCCGGGGAAGAACGAGAGCGAAATATCCTTGAGAATTTGCTTTTTGGGCGGCACGACTTTGCCGACCCGGTTCATGGTGAATACGTATTGCGCCATGGAAATCCGTTAGGTTGTAGTAAAAGCGAGACCAGCAAGAGGCTGGCTTGGTGCACAGATGATAGTGCCCAGCGCGGCTAAAGGCCAGTAAACCCGCGTTGCAAGAGGCGCCCAAAAAGAAGGGCACGTCTAGGTGCCCTCCGGGTCGTCATTACTCTTCTTCGTCCCAGTCGTCTTCGATCGCCCGCTGCAGGCGACGCTCTTCCAGCCACGCTTCTACTTGGCGACGTGCACGCAGGGTATCCGCTTTACTGGGTTTGCTTTTACCGTAGTGATCGTCGTTGACGGCATCCACAGTGTCGAAATCGTCTGCGTCAAGACCGTCGTTGGTATAGGTGTCACGATTTAAGGGGTCACGGCTCATGGTATGCCCTCCAACCCAAGCCGGCGCACCGGCATCACAACGGCTTCTTACGCTATAGGAAAATGCGTAAAAAGCGCCTAACGCTCATTAAGCGCCTAGGCGCTATATAGCGCCACTGGGTTGGAAGTTCAAGCGTTTTTGACGCATGTGTCATGATTGTGGCGTGGGAGTGGTCTCTAATCGTCTGAGTATTACTTATTCTTGTCGGTGCGATGACGGTGAGACGTTACTCTGCGTGCTCCTGCTGCTTTTTCAATTCTGCCAGGGCTAGCTGCGCTTCGACACGCTCCGTTACGTCCTTTTGCACCCCGATGTAGTACATCAGCTTATCGGCTTCATCGTATACCGGGGTGATGGAGAGTTCGTTCCAAAACATCGTGCCATCTTTACGGTAGTTACGTAGCACTTCGCGGGAGGGGCGACCGTCCTGCAGCGCCTCACGTATCGACATGAGCGCATCCTGATCGCGATCTTCGTTTTGTAGAAAGCGGCAGTCGCGATAGAGGATTTCGTCTGCACTGTAGCCCGTCAAACGCTCGAAGCCTTTGTTCACGTAAATCAGAATGTTTTCGTCACCTTCCTGCTCTGCAACGACAATGCCATCTTCAGAAGCGTCAACAATGCGTTCGAGTAACTCCGGGCTTATCAAGGGAGATCGTTTCATCAATGGGTTCCTGTTGCTTCTCGTCTTTCTCCGCCATGGCGCTGTGCGTCAGCGCGGGGCGCTCTTTAGTGCAGGACGATGCCGTCTTTAACACCATCAAACAAAAATAGGATAGCAAAAAAACAGCTAGCCACCGTGATTTGCTGACCATCATGGCGAGCGTCGATCGGCTTTGCAATCGGCAATATCACTCCGCTTCGGGGAGTCGGTGCGCGCTAAGCATGGCGCCGAGGGCTATCAACGCCAAAATCACCAGCAGCATAGCGCTGCCTAACCACTGTGCCAATGCGCCAATCATGCCACCAACGATGAGCATTAGCACACCAGTAAAGGTATTGGAAAGCGCAACGTATAGCGCTCTATTGTCTTGGTTAGCGATGTCGACCAAATACGTTTTGCGCCCCAAGCGCACGCCGTGGTGAACCACCACCAATAGAGCGTATACACCCGCATAAGGCAGCACGCTCTGCGTCCAACTGCCTGGCAACCAGGCAATCAGAGCTGCCAGCAGGCAACACATAGCCGTGCCGATGGCCGCGTCGCGCATGACCCGACGGCTGGAGCGGTCCGCTCTTTTTCCCCATATAGGGCTTGCTACCATCGCGGCCAGTCCCGACACCACTACCAAAATGCCCAGCCCGCCTAGCTCGGTGCCACTTTGCTGCTGACCCAGCAGGGCCAGGTAGGGCAGGGCGAGCGCGCTAGAGAGCAGCAGCGCACGCGCCACGTTGAAGTGAAGAAACGTAGTGTCTTCGCGCATCAGAGATATGCCGAGTTTGATGCTATCCCAGGCGTTTTCACCGCCTTCCACGGCGCCTGGCACCTCTTTGATGCGCGCAGCGCACAGCGCGTTGAGCAGCCACCCCGCTGCGGCCACGCTTAGCAGAATTGCTAAGGCAATATTCCCGGGACGGTCGCCAAAGAGGACTAAGACACCCCCGGCTATGAGCGTGGCGGCACCGGCGATGCTGCCACTCCAACCCATCAGCGTACCGCGGCGGCGTTTGGCAATGGTTTTGCCGAGCACGTCTTTCGTAGCAATTGACGAGAGTCCGCGCGCTAATGACAGCATGACGAGTACGGCCAGCACCAGCCCGCCGCCAAGTGCTCCGTGGCCGATCAAGGCAAGCAGTGCTAACAGGGCGGCGGCCAAGGCCTGGAGTGTGGCCCCCGCGACCCACACCCATTTACGCTGGGGCTTCAAACGAATGAAGCCGGCGACGAACAGTTGGGGGAGCAGGGCGCCTGCCTCGCGGATGGGAACGAGTAACCCCACCATCCAGACCGGTGCGCCGATGATGCCCAGCAGCCAGGGCAGGACCAGACGAGCGCTCGAGAGTTCGTCGGCGAGTTTATTGCCCAGCGATGCCGATAGGTGAAGAAAAAAGTTGCGCGGCTGTTCCTGACAAGCGCCGTCAGGGATGTCGTCGCACATCCGGCTGTCGTCATCGCCAGTAAGCCACTCATAAAGCTGCGTTTGTGAAACATCCGGTTGGGCCATCATCGGTTCCTTGGCGGTTTACTCATACAAGATGACAGAATACCCTCAGGATGCCACATAATGCTGGCAAAAGGGGTTAGTCAGCGCCGCTGCGCAGTAAAAGGAACCGATCGATAAGGATTTGCACAATGGCCCGCATTCATATTCGCTACTGCACCCAGTGTCAGTGGCTGCTACGCAGCGCTTGGTATGCGCAAGAGCTTCTCTCTACGTTTGGTGAGCAGTTGACAGAAGTCGCGCTCTCACCCTCTCACGGCGGTACTTTCGAGATCTGGTGTGATGACTCGCTTCTCTGGGAGCGTAAGCGAGATGGTGGGTTTCCCGACATTAAAACGCTCAAACAGCAGGTGCGCGACCAGATCGATCCTGCCCAAGACCTGGGGCATATCGACCGATGACGCAAGATCAGCAGGCAGTACTGTATGGCTTGGGCGCCGTCGCGCTTTGGTCGACCGTGGCGACGGCATTCAAAGTCGCCCTGGCCTGGATGAGCCCGCTTGAACTCATGTGGTTGGCCGCTCTGGTGTCCTGGATGCTAATGGGCGCCATCGTCGTCAAGCAAGGGCATATGCGCGTTGCGCTACGCCGGGGGTGGGGGACGGCGCTTTGGGCTGGGTTAATGAACCCCGTGGCTTACTACTTGTTGCTATTTGCTGCCTATGACCGGCTACCTGGCCAAGAGGCCATGGCGCTCAACTATACATGGGCACTGGCGATGGCTTTTTTGGCAGTGCCGCTGCTGGGACATCGTCTCACCCGCTCGGATGTAGGGGCTGGTTTGGTGGCTTACAGCGGCGTTTGGGTCATTGCTACCCGAGGAGAGGTTTTCAACGTTGCGTTCGAAGATCCTTTGGGGGTCGTTTTCGCGTTGGCATCGACACTGGTATGGGCGCTTTACTGGCTGCTCAATGCGAAAGACGCGCGGCAGCCGTTGGTAGGGCAGTGGCAGAATTTCAGTGTTGGGTTACCTGTTTTAACACTATTGTTACTTTTTGGCCCTGGTCTGCAGTGGCACGGGTGGTCTGCGCTTGGGGCTGGTGCGTATGTCGGCCTCTTCGAAATGGGTGTTGCGTTCGTGCTTTGGCAAATGGCCGTGCAGAGCGTTTCACGAACTGCCAAGGTCTCTAATCTGATCTTCTTGTCGCCGCCTGTCTCCCTTTTGCTGCTGTTCTTGGTCGTCGGTGAGCCAATGCGGCTGTCTACCCTAGTGGGTTTAATACTGATTCTGTGCGGGTTGGCGATTCAACAGATTCCTCAAGCACGGCGTGAGCCAGCGCTGTAGTGTGTTTTTTTGGCCGCTTATTGTAAATTTTTGTGACTTTTGTTTTTATAGCTTGTCACTGCCGCTAATACGATTAATTGTAATGTTCCGGATGATCAAATCGCCTATAGGAGTTATCCTTTGCTAGCCGCCAGGGAGCTTCTTCAGCAATTCATCCGGGAACAGGTTCATGGACATCAAGCTGCATAAACAAGCAACGACAAC
>NZ_JAKRFL010000021.1:0-50147 GCF_022348105.1 Halomonas sp. MMH1-48 | reverse complement strand
GCGGTGGCCTCTAGTGATCGTATGTGAAGTACTCGGCGTTTCTCGATCGGGTTATTACCGCTGGCGGGAACGCCAGCAGCAACATGGGCCACAACAGGTACGCCATCAGGCCCTCACAGCCTTCCTGCTGCAATGCGCTCGCCTTCAACATGGCGTGCCGGGCTACAGAAAGCTGTGGCGGGAAGCACAGGATGCCGGCTTCTGCTGTGGTCAGAACCAAGTTCAACGGCTTCTGCAGAGGGCCGGATACCGGTCTTGTACGGCCCTGAAGCCAGGATATCGTCGTGGCCGATCGTCCCTGCCGGTGCTGCCCAATTTGCTGAACCGCGAGTTCCTGCCCGGCAGGCCCAACCAAGCCTGGGTATCAGATATTACGCAGCTTCGCTGCCATGAGGGCTGGCTTTATCTGGCTATTGTCATGGACCTGGGAACACGACAGATCGTGGGTCGGGCCATGAGTCCGATCAACAGCGCGCAACTGGTCGTGGCTGCACTGGAGCACGCTTGGAAGAAACAGGAGCCGACCGGCGCTGGCCTGCTCTTCCATTCGGATCAGGGCACGCAATACCGTAACGAGGATGTCATGACATGGCTGAATGATCGGAACATCACGATCAGCATGTCCCGGCGGGGCAACTGCTGGGACAATGCCTGCGCAGAGAGCTTCTTTGCGTCACTCAAGAAGGAGTGGACCCACCCGCTGGGAATGCTCTCACGGGACGAGATGGCAGCAGAGGTTCGCTACTATCTGGATGAGTACTACCCCCATACAAGGCGCCACATGACGCTGGGTGGCCTTACACCCAGCGCTTATACCGCCGCTTATTAGTACATGTGTCTACGAAATTGGGGGCACTCCAACGCCTCACGCCTCACGCCTCACGCCTCACGATATATTCTATTTTCTTCTTACTGTGTGTCTAAAAATAACTTTTTAGAATATCTGATAAGCGGCACAATGCCCCTCGTACTATTCGGTTATGTCAGTGAGTGGGCTTGAGAAAGGATGTGGGGTTATGTCGCTGGATGCTTGGATTGCAGTAGGGGTCGTGCTGACGATTTTTCCGCTGATGGCGCTCTCACGCCTCGGACCGGATATCATTTTAATGGGTGCGGTGGTCGTGCTGATGACGCTGGGCGTCATCGATCCTCAGCAGGCACTCGGCGGGTTTTCCAATAGCGGTCTGTTTACCGTCGCGTTCATGTATGTGCTGGTGGCCAGCATACGTGAAACCGGCGGTATCGATCTGATTATTCGCTATGTGTTGGGCCGTCCCTCGAGCGAACGTGGCGCGCTGACGCGGCTGCTGTTGCCGGTGGCATCGCTCAGCGGCTTTCTCAATAATACCCCGGTGGTAGCCACCTATATCCCTGCCGTTTTGAGCTGGAGCCGCCGCCTGAGACTCTCTCCCCAGCGCCTGCTCATGCCACTGAGCTTCGCGTCGATTCTGGGCGGCACGATCACGCTTATTGGCACCAGCACCAACTTGGTCGTGCACGGGCTTTTGATCGAGCGCTATCCGGACTTATCCATGGGGTTGTTCGACCTAGCATGGGTCGGTATCCCCGTCGCCGTGGCGGGGTTGGCGTATCTAATTCTTCTCGGCCCGCGCCTTCTACCTGCCCGTGGCGGTACGGCCAAAGCCTTTGCCAACCCCCGTGAGTTCACGATCGAAATGGAAGTCGACCCTGGTGGTGTCTTGGTCGACCGCACCGTCGAGGAGGCAGGTCTGCGCCATTTGCAGGAGCTGTTTCTCGTCGAAATCGAACGCGCCGGTAACGTGGTCAGCGTCGTCGGCCCTGGCGAGCAGTTAAAAGGCGGAGACCGCCTCGTTTTCGTGGGCACCTCTGACGCCGCCGTCGAGTTACAGCAGATTCGTGGGCTGATCCCCTCACGGGATGGCGCGTCGAGTCTGGAGAAGGAGTTCAAAGAGCGCCGTTTGGTCGAGGCCGTGGTCTCCAACCAGTGTCAATTCATTGGTCAGCGGATTCGAGATGGACGATTTAGAACGCTATACGGTGCGGCCGTGCTGGCCATTTGTCGCGGCGGCGAGCGTGTGACGGGAAACCTTGGACAGGTACGCCTACAGCCTGCCGATGTGTTGCTATTAGAGGCGCGCCCGCCGTTCATCGAGCGCCACCGACAGTCGAAAGACTTTTTGCTGATCAGTGAGCTCAATGGCTCGGCGCGGCCCATCCACGAGAAGGCTCCGCTGGCCTGGGGTATTCTGATTGGCGCGGTGCTGCTAGCAGCTCTGGGTGTGTTGAGCATGCTCAATGCCGCCATGTTGGGCGCCGCCATGGCACTGTTGACCGGCTGCTGCTCGGTGGGGGCGGCCAAGCGCGGGTTGGATACCCAGGTGCTGTTGACCATTGCGGCATCGTTTGGGGTAGGGGCGGCGTTGCACGTCTCCGGGGCGGCGGATGCCATGGCCGGTGGGGTGCTCTCGGTGGTGGCTGGCAATCCATGGCTGCTGCTGGTGGGCACTTATGCCGTCGTGGCACTGCTTACGGAGTTGGTGACTAACAATGCCGCCGCCGTGATCATTTTTCCGGTGGTCATGGCGGCGGCGGAAAGCCTAGGGGTTAGCCCCATGCCCTATGTGGTCGCGGTCATGTTTGCGGCGTCGGCCAGTTTTCTTACCCCCATTGGCTACCAAACCAACCTCATGGTGCACGGGCCCGGTGGTTATCGGATCGCTGATTTTCTCCGCGTCGGGGGTGGCCTGAACGTGCTGACGGGGGTGATCGTGGTGGCGCTGATTCCATGGGTGTGGCCATTCTAAGCCGCGAATGACTCGCTCCCTGGGCTGCTTTACGCTAGGGTGGCGCTTTTAATATCAGCAAGGACATAGCCCATGACAGCCCCTGGCGAACTGATTATTGAACCGAAAAATGGTCAACCCGCCGATGCATGCGTGTTCATCATCCACGGCCTGGGTGCCGATGGGCACGATTTCGAGCCGCTAGTACCCGCCCTGGCGCTGCCGGAAAGCGCCCATGTGCGCTTCATCATGCCCCATGCGCCGCGCCTGCCGGTGACCATCAACGGCGGTATGGTGATGCCTGCTTGGTACGACATCCTGGCAATGGACCTGGGACGCCGCGTCGATGAGGTGCAGCTCAAGAAATCCGCCGAGCGCATCCAGGCGCTGATCCAAGAGCAGATCGACCAAGGGATCGATAGCCAGCGCATCATCGTGGCGGGCTTCTCGCAAGGCGGTGCGGTGGCGTATCAGGCCGCGCTGTCGTTTCCGCAGCCGCTAGGCGGACTGCTGGCGATGTCCACCTACTTTGCCACTGCCGACAGCATCTCGCCTGCCGAGGCGAACCGTCAGCTGCCGATCGAAGTCCATCACGGCAACTTCGACCCCATCGTGCCCGAGACGCTGGGTCGCAGCGGCGTCGATCGTTTGAAAACCATGGGCTACAGCGTCAACTATCGCCAGTACCCCATGGCACATGCACTGTGTCCGCAGCAGGTCAACGATATCGGCAAATGGCTAAGCGAGCGTCTGGGTTAAGGGGAGAGCAGTAGGCGTTCGGCGCCTTTGATAGTACGCTGCTGCTATTAATGCCGCGGCAAGGGACAGGCAGGGGCACATGATAGCGTCTATCGATACCGTTGAAAGTGGGTTAGCCGTTTGTCTACTGATGACCGCCATTGGGTGCTTATTCGATCGCCACCTATTAAGGGCGTGTTGGCTTTTGGTGCTATTTGCGCTGTTGATGAGTGCAGCGTGGTGGTACCTGAACGCCCCGTGGTTAGCCTTGGTGGAAGTGATATTAGGGAGTGCGCTCACGGGGGGTGGCTTTATTTACGTCTTGCGCACACTGCCCAGTCAGAGGCTATCGATGCCACGTTATGATCGTACGCGCGTCGAGTGGCCACACCGTTTGACGAAGGGGCTGCTCATCATTGCCTGGAGTATCATGCTAGGCGTGGCGACTCAGTTTCTATTACCTGATATGGCGCTTTCACTGACCGCGCATCCGCTTATTTTGTGCTCTGTGGTCATTGTATCGTTGGGAATGGGGGCGTTTGCTTTACACCACCATCTGATGCGCCGCTTGATGGCCTTTAATGTGCTTGGATCGGGCGTTTTCTTGATGCTCGCAGGCATGGCGGGTACGTCACCCAGCGCCCAGGCGCTCATCACGGTGGGGTTGCTCATCGCTTGGCTGGGGTCGCTATTGGGGGTTTTACTCCTTCGCCAGCTAGTGCACCAGGAAGGTAGCGCCGCCCTCAACGATGAATACGCCCCTGTAAGGCCGCCTTCATGATCTGGCGCTTTGGTCTGTACGACAATACCTTTGATCCCTTATGGATGACGGACTGGGCACTCGCCGCTGTGCTACTGCTGCCGATGGTGTTTGGTGCGCTCGGAGCCGTGTTTCGCCCCTCTCGTTTGCTGCCGGTGGCCTTGGCCTGCTTGCCGATTTTACTGGCTGGAGGGGTCATGGTATTGGACTACCAACAGGTCGGATTGCTGCGTTGGCAGTGGGAGGTGGCGGGTATCGAGCTAACGCTGCGCTTGAGTGGCCTTAGTGCTCTAATGCTCTTGATTACCCAGTGGACGGCCGCCGCCGTTGCCGTTTATACCCCTGGCTATCTCCGCCTAACGCTCCCCAATGCCAGCGTCCGTTGGTTATGGCCATTAATGGGGTTGCTCGTTAGTGCGCTTTCACTGATTTGGCTGGCGGCGGATCTGTTGATTCTGTATGCCGCGCTGGAGGCAATGGGACTCGCGGCCGTGGGGATGTTGCTGCTGTCGGGTAAGTCTGCGGCGCTACAGGCCGGTATGCGTTACCTCCTTTTGGCTCTGGTGGGGTCGCTCGCGTTTTTACTGGGCGTTGCCCTATTAATGAGTCAATGGGGAACGTTAGATTTAATCGCACTTGAAGCACGGGTGGAGCCAGAGCCCCTTACTTGGGTTGCAGCAGCCCTTATAGGCGCGGGACTTGCCTTAAAGGCGGCGCTATTCCCTTTGCATGGTTGGCTAACCCCCGTACACGAGAATGCTTGGACGCCGGTCAGTGCACTGCATGCAGCGCTCGTCATTAAGGCCTCGCTCTATATTTTAATGATGCTGTGGGGCATCTTGCTGCCGGAGACGCTGTTTGCTCCCCGTTTGGTGGCCTGGTTGGGCATGTTGGCGATTGTTTGGGGTGGATTGGTGGCCTGGCGAGCCGATTCACTTAAAACGCTGATTGCCTCTTCCACTGTGGGCCAGTTGGGCTATTTGATGGTGGCCTTTCCTCTGGTATTAGGTCCCAACATCGCTCCGCTGCCTTTGTCGCTGGCATGGGACGGGTTTTGGTTACATTTGGTGGGACACGCACTAGCCAAAGCAGCCATGTTTATGGCGGCAGGCAATTTGATCATTGCCACGGGTGAAAGCTCACTGAAAGCGCTGGCAGGAACCAGTCGTCGGCTGCCACTTTCGCTACTTATCTTTGGCATGGCTGCCGTTACGTTAATGGGGCTACCCCCCAGCGCTGGCTTTACGGCAAAGTGGCTCTTGCTTCAATCCATGGTGCTGACTCAGCAATGGTTAGCCGTGGCGGCCCTACTGGCAGGCACGCTATTGACGGCTGCCTACGTGTTTCGCGTATTTCGCTACTCGTTTGATGAAACCGCACCGCGACACGATTATCAGCCGCTTGCGCCCGGCATGGATGCCATTGCTCTGTGTTTGGCGGTAGCAGCCTTTGCGCTTGGCTTACTCGCCCACTTTCCGCTGGGGTTGCTGCATGGAGGTGGTGGATGAACGCGGCTTGGTTACCCCTGACGACGCTGGCAACCTCCTTATTCGCGGCGGTGATTATTTTCTCGTTGCCAGAAGAGGCTCGACGTGTCCGCACGAGCATCAACTTACTGGCGGCGGTCGTTAAAATTCTCCTAGTGATAGTGATGGTCGGGCGTGTTTCAGAAGGCTATGAAGACACCTTTAGCTTTCAAATCGTGGGAGGCGTTGATTTTGTGCTGCGGGCGGATGCCCTCGGCGTTATGTTTGCGGGTCTTTCGTCACTGCTGTGGCTATGCACGACGATTTACGCGATTGGGTACTTGGAAGGGGCGGCCAATCGGAAGCGTTTCTTTGGCTTCTTCAGCCTGTGTGTCACCAGTACGCTAGGGATTGCCCTGTCGGGAAACCTGTTTACCTTCCTGATTTTCTACGAAATGCTGACACTCTCAACTTACCCGCTCGTGGTGCACGCGGGTTCAGCAAAAGCCTTAGCGGCCGGTCGAGTGTATTTGCGTTACACCCTCACGGCGGGCGTCGTGCTGCTGCTAGGCGTTGTCTTGCTGTACAGCTTAACCAACGATCACTCTTTTGCGTCAGAGCAAGGGTTGTCCCCCTACCTGGATGATCACCGTGGTTTGCTAACCCTTATTTTTGCGCTGCTGGTCGGTGGCTTGGCGGTGAAGGCAGCCATGGTGCCGCTGCATGGCTGGCTGCCCAGGGCGATGGTGGCACCGGCGCCGGTGAGTGCATTGCTGCATGCCGTTGCTGTGGTAAAAGCCGGTGCGTTTGGCATTTTGCGTGTCATATACGACCTATACGGCATTGAACTTAGCGTGGAGTTGGGCGTCACCACCGTGCTGGCCGTCGCTGCGTCTATCACCATTATTTATGGGTCGCTGCGGGCGATTGCCCAAGAGGAGTTAAAGCCACGCTTGGCGTTTTCGACGATTAGCCAAGTTTCCTATGTGGTGTTAGGCGTTAGCTTGTTTGGCCCTTTCGGGACGATAGGCGCGCTGGCGCATTTGCTTCACCAAGGCCTGATGAAAGTGACGCTGTTCTTTTGTGCTGGCAATTATGCAGAAGAGCTGGGGATTCATCGCCTTGATGAAATGGACGGTGCAGGCAAGCGCATGCCATTGACTAGCCTAGCGTTTACGGTGGGGGCGCTAGGGATGATCGGGTTGCCACCGACCGCTGGGTTCATTACTAAATGGTACCTAGGCATGGGCGCTATCGAGGCAGATATGTACTGGGTAGTGGCCGTGCTAGTAGCAAGCAGTACGCTGAATGCGATTTATTTTCTCCCTATCGTACATCGCCTCTGGTTCCGTGAGGGTCCGGCCCATGGCAAGGGGCAATGGCCTAAAGAGCAGTCATTAGGGCGGCTGGAAACCCACGGATGGCTGTTGTGGCCAGCGGTATTGACGGCCGTCATTAGTATAGGGGCTGGTTTGTTGGCTGGGTTGCCATTTAGTCCGCTGGATTGGGCAACGCGCGTAGCCGTTGGGGAGTACCTGCCATGAGTTCACTGCTGTTGGCCGTGGCCTTACTCTGGCCGCTTATCGTGGCAGGCAGTAGCGTTTGGAGCGCTTACCGAGTCCCTGTTCAACAGCGTCATTTCATTTCGATGCTGTGGGTAAGTGCTGCCTGGCCTGCTTTACCGCTGGCGTATGTGGGTGACGTGCAGTGGACCATGGATGCTTGGATGTTAGGTGGGTATTGGGAGCTGAATGCGCTCAGCCGACCGTGGCTAGCCTTTACTGCTCTGCTTTGGAGTATGGCGGCGTTTCATGCACGAGGTTACTTCGCCGATGAACAGCGTCAGGCACAAGGAGGGGATGCGTCGGCACAACGGCGTTTACAGCGTTTAACCTTACTGTGGCCGCTAACCTTGCTGGGCAACATTCTTCTGATAGTCGCCCAGGATATTGCCAGTTTTTATTTTGGCTTTGCGCTGATGACCTTCGCTGCGTATGCGCTGGTGGTGCATAACGGCACTCCGGCCGCGAAGCTGGGGGCTAAGGCCTATCTTGTGCTGGCCGTTATCGGTGAAGGTTTGATATTAGGTGGTTTTCTCTGGGCCGCAGGCACCTCGGATACGTTAACACTCAAAGGCGTGCGCGACACCCTGGCCACGGCAGACCATGGTGCGTGGATGGCGCTGTTGCTGTGGCTGGGTTTAGGCGTGAAAGCGGGGGTGATCGGGCTGCATGTTTGGTTACCATTAGCGCACCCCGTGGCTCCCGCGCCCGCCAGCGCTGTCCTCAGCGGCGCCATGATCAAGGCAGGCTTGTTGGGTTGGTTGACCGTGTTGCCGTTGGGAATGGAGTCGCTATCTCCTGCCATGATGCAGTTTGGCAATGTCGTATTGGTGGCAGGGTTTGCAGCAGCATTTGGTGCGGCCCTGTACGGCATTTGGCAGTCGCATCCCAAAGCAATTTTGGCCTACTCCAGTATCAGCCAAATGGGCATGTTAACGGCGTTAGTGGGTATGGGAATCGTCGTGCCAGCGGTATGGCCGGCCTTGCTACCTGCCATCATTTTGTTTGCGGGTCACCATGCGTTAGCGAAGGGCGCTCTCTTTATGGGTACCAGTGTGAGTGAGCATATGCCCAAGTGGCCCACCTCGCTGCTGTTTCTTTTGATTGCTCTACCGGGCATTTCGCTGACAGGCGCACTCGCGGCAGGCATGTTCAGCAAGTGGGGGGTGAAGCATGCGCTCTATGAGTTCGAGCAAGAGCGCATTATCGCACTATTGACTTGGGCGGCGATGGGCACGGCCGCGCTGGTGACGGTCTGCGTGTGGCGACAATGGCAGCAGCGGCAGCGAGGAAACAGCCGTTCGTTTCAGTGGGGGGCGTGGCTAGCGGCATTGATCGCTGCGCTAATGACACCGCTGTGGCTGCCGTTACCGGAGGGGAGTGTGATCGCTCCTCCCTTGAACGAGTGGTTGGGCATTATTTGGCCTTTTCCGGTAGGCGTTGTCGGCATGGCGTTAGGCTTGTTGGCGCTGCGCCGTTTTGATGTGCCAACGCCACCTGCCGGGGATTGGTGGTGGGGATACCATTCCCTTGCCACTCTAGGCTTGAGCGCCGCACGCTCACTGGCCGCGCGATGTGGAAGAGGTAAAACAACCTCCGTGGCGCTGGCACTGAAGGGTGAGCGTTTGCTCATGAAGGGGTTGTTGCGCGGACTATCAGTGGAGTCATGGATGCGCCAGCATGGTGGAGGCTTGATGATGGCGTTGGCCGTTCTCCTGGCACTTTTGCTCATTTGGGAGGGACAGTAGTGGGGCAACAAGCAAGAGAGCCATTGGGTGAGCGCGGCCGAAGTGCCGATGTGCCCAACGATATTCCAAAGCGTGGTTGGCAGGATATTGCGTGGCGCGTCGTGCGCGCCGCGCGCCGAGACCGGGTCACCATGTTTGCCGCAGGGGTGGCGTTTTACGCGCTGCTGGCGCTGTTTCCGACCATTGCGGCGGTAGTGTCGGTATGGGGACTACTGTTCGATCCTGTCGAGGCGGGGCGGCAGCTCTATACGATCAGCCGCTTCATGCCGCCGGACGCGGCCAACTTGATCGATCAGCAGGCGCAAGACGTGGTCGAGAGCACCGAGTCGGGTAATGTCCTGACCGCGTTGGCGGGGCTGCTCATTGCCATGTTCATTGCCTCGAAAGCAGTCTCGGTGCTGGTCATTGGTCTCAACGCGGTATATGGCGAGCAAGAGCAGCGTTCACTGCTCTATCGAGGGGTGGTCCTCGTTTCGCTGACCTTTGGCTTGATTTGCATGACGCTGGTCTCCCTGGGATTCATCGCCATCGTGCCAGCGCTAGTGGACCGATTGATGATCGAGCCTCCTATGGATCGAGTGCTGCAGTGGCTGCGCTGGCCGGCGCTGCTGGTATTGATGAGCCTACTGATCGCACTGCTCTACCGCTTTGCACCTTATCGCCGCTCACCGCAGTGGCGTTGGCTGAGTTACGGCACGCTGTTTGCGACGCTTATGTGGCTGCTGGGCTCGGGAGGGTTGTCACTCTACGTGCGCTACTTTTCGACCTTTAGCGAACTGTACGGCTCGATAGGTGCCGTGGTGGCCCTGATGCTGTGGTTTTGGCTCTCGGCCTTCGTCGTGTTGTTCGGAGCGGAGCTCAACTGCGAAATGGAGCGTCAAACCTGCCACGACACCACCGTGGGCGAGGCGCGCCCGTTAGGCGAGCGCGAGGCGTTTGCTGCCGATACCATCGGCATCGAAAACCCCTGGAATAGCGACCGTGCCGCGAGACAGCGGCCGCCGTGCGATGGAGGTCAAGAGTGAACCGCCCAGTGAGCTGGGCGGTGTAGACGTTCGGGGGCAAAGAGCGCTACAGCAGCTCCTCGGCGGCCAGTGCCAAGCGGGAGCGCTCGACGCTTTTTAGAGTGATATGCCCAGCGTGGGGCCAGTCTCGGAACCGTTCGACCACAGCGGCCATGCCGCAGGTGTTGGCGGTCAGGTAGGGCGTGTCGATCTGCCCGACGTTGCCCAGGCAAACGATTTTGGTGTTGCGCCCGGCGCGGGTGACCAGCGATTTCAGTTGCTTGGGTGTGAAGTTTTGCGCCTCGTCGATGATCAAAAAGGTGTCGTTCAGGGTGCGCCCGCGCATGAAGCTGGGCGAGCGGATTTGTACCCTAGAGCCGATCAGCTGTCGCGTGGCGCCGTTGTCCCAGCTCGACTCCCCCTCGTCGTTGCGCAGCAGGTTATCCATGTTGTCGTGGAAGGCGCCCATCCACGGTGACATTTTCTCCTCTTCGGTGCCCGGCAAGAAGCCAATGTCCTCGCCCATGGGAATCGGCGCGCGGGTAAAGACGATGCGCTCGAAACGTTTGGCATCGAGGGTTTGTTGAAACGCAGCCGCAAGGGTCATGAAGGTTTTACCGGTGCCTGCGTTACCGGCAATGGTGACGAGATCGATCTCGGGGTCCATCAGTAGGTTGAGGGTAAAATTTTGGCGACTGTCGTGGGCGTGCACGCCCCATACGCCCGAGTGGTGGCGATAGTTGGTGAGCAGCTGCAGCCGCGCCGAGCTGGGGGAAAGCTCGCGCACGATGGCTTCGAATTCGGCGCCGTTTTCGCTATCGGACACCAGCATACCCACGTGCCAGTCGCGGGGCATAGTGCCGCTTAATTGATAAAAGGTGTGATGATCCACGCGTTCGACCGTGACATCGACATTCAGCGCTTCCCAGAGCGATGCGCCATTCTGGCCTGCCTGGGTATATACCTGCGCGCCTTCGATCATCGCATCGCTATCGGAGAAGGCGCGGTCGTTGAGGTAATCCTCCACCGGGACTTTTAGCGCGGCGGCTTTTACCCGCAGATTGATGTCTTTCGTGATGAGAATGACCGACGCATCCGGGCGTTCGTCACGCAACCGGCAGGTTTCTGCCAGAATACGGTTGTCGGGGCTATCGTCTAACGCGTCGAAGGGCTTGAGATCGTTGTAGCACAGAAAGTGTAGGCGGCCAGACTCTCCGCTGATGCGGGGAATGGGGATACCTTGCTGAATTTCGTCGAACGTCACCTGGCTGGTGAGATCGGACAGCGTGCGGCTGATTTGCCGTGCCGTTCGGGCGATTTCGCGGATACCGTTCTTATGCTTGTCCAGCTCTTCGAGCACGGTCATGGGGATGACCACATCATGCTCATCGAAATGGTAGAGCGCGGCGGGGTCGTGGATCAGGACATTCGTGTCTAGGACATACAGCCTAGTCGCTTTCTTATCGAGTCGTACCATCGCGGAAACTACTCCTTGGTTGACGGCAACATCGACACTGGCAGATGCACTTTACGCTTAGATGACACGTGCCTGTGTCGGTTCTCTAGCGTGTCCTTTGGGCTCCTTCAATGGCTTTTTTTACAGCGTGGTGGGCAATCGCTTTTTTCGCCACTGCTAAATTTCAACGTTACTCACGCGCCGTGCTCGGCTTTCCGACTGAGAGGGGGCCTCAGCGTGTGGTACCCAAGAAACGGATGACGTTGGTCAGCAGCGCCGTGGCGACCACCCCGAGGCTCTCGCCTTCCACGTAACGGTAGTAATGGCTTTCCAGCAGCAGGTCGTGATTGAGCGCACACAGAGTGTGGCTGGCCAAGGCGTCTTTGACGAGCGGGTAGGGCAGCAAGGCCCAGCCGGTCCCATTGATCACCGCGTCGCGAATCACCTCGAACATGGTCAGGCCTAGATAGTTGGTGGAGAACAGCGCCTCGCTCACCAATTTGTCGCCTTGGTCGAAGGTCAGGCATACCTGGGTGTACTGTGCCAAATCATCTTTGGTGACGTTGGGCAGGCGACTGAGTGGATGCCCAGGCGCCGCCACGAGACTCATGCTCACTGGGGCAAGGTTGCTGGCATTCACCGCGGCTCCTTCGGCGGTATACAGCCCAAAGGCAATATCTACCGTTTGGCGCAGCACGAACTGGGCGTGCTCCTGAGGTGGGAGCAGGTATACCGAAATGGCCGTGAGCGGGTAGCGCTGCTTCAGGTCGTGCATGACCTGTCGCCAAAACGCTTCGGGCAGCGCGTCGTCCCGCGCGATGCAGAGCTGGCTCTCTACCCCCTGCAAATGCTGCTGGCAGTGCTTGTTGATGCGGTTGGCACTGGTCAGCAGGCGGTAGCAGTCGGGTAGCACGCTTTCCCCCACGGCCGTGAGCTGAAGGCTGTTCCCCGACCGTTCGAAGAGTGCCACGCCCAGGCTATCTTCCAGCGCATTGACGGCGGCGCTCAGGGTGCTGCGCTTCATGCCGGTGTGCCGTGCAGCGGCGGCAAACGAGCCGTGCTCCGTGACATCGATGAACGCTTGGACCTGTTCCGCGCGCATGCAAACCACCTCATAAAGTAATAGCTTTCGAGCGCCAATATAGTTGGCGCTGAGCGACTAGTGTATCGTTGTTTTACTCACTATGATGGCTTGCTCTTATCTCCCCTTCTACTGGAGCAACCCGCGTGACCCCCTTTGTCGCCGAGCGCCGTGCGCTCAGATTTTCCGCCATCTCCGCTAGTCTGTTTGCCTTTACCGGACTTGCCTTGGGCCTTGCGAGTGGCTCGATAACGATCCTCTTCGATAGCGGCTATTCGCTATTAAGTTTAGTGCTGGCATCGCTCTCTCTGTTTGCGCTTCAGCAGGCCCGCAAACCGGCGGATGATCACTACCCCTTTGGGCGGCTGACGGTCGAGCCGCTGGCCGTGCTGCTCAAAGGCGTGGTGATTGCGCTGGTGTGCCTGTTCTCCCTGGTCTCTGCTCTGTGGAGCTTGGCGCAGGGAGGACGTTTGGTCACGCTGGACTTGGCGCTGATGTTTGGCGTGGTCAACGTGAGCGGCTGTTTGCTCACC
The DNA here is from genome assembly GCF_022348105.1 of Halomonas sp. MMH1-48. Taxonomy (NCBI): domain Bacteria; kingdom Pseudomonadati; phylum Pseudomonadota; class Gammaproteobacteria; order Oceanospirillales; family Halomonadaceae; genus Halomonas; species Halomonas sp. MMH1-48. The sequence goes on along the minus strand of NZ_JAKRFL010000021.1, from coordinate 37,034 downwards.
TGGGGATGGTTGAACCGCTACGCCAAGGTCGCGCAGTCCTCGCTACTGGCTGCAGAGCTTCGCCAGTGGCAAATGGATACTTGGCTGAGTGCCGCCGTCATGCTGGGCTTTGCCCTTACCTGGGGGTTAACCCTCTCGCCTTGGGAACACTTGGCGCGTTTTGCGGACCCGGTGATGGTTCTTATCATTGCCGGTTACTTCCTGCCCATGCCCATTCGTATGGTCAAAGGCGCGCTGCGCGAGTTGATGTTCGGCGAACCGGTCGGCAGCGTGCGCCAGGAAGTGGTACAAGAAGTGGCGGAGTTCGATATCGCCGACGACGATGTACGCCTTGCGCAGGTAGGCAGCTTCCTGATGGTCGACATTCAGCTCGATAAGCAGCAAATCGATGACGCGGAAGAGATCGTCGAGAGCGTCGAGCAGCACTGTAAGCTGCGTAATTTACGACCGGTGACGAGCATTACGCTGGTCACGTAATGCGTGCATTGAAAAAGTGTTGACGCTATCGAAGGTGTGGTGATATCAAGCGCTACCGACAACGGGTGTCGGCCTAACACTGCACTTTTGAGGGTTGCAAAAACATGCCACTGCGCCGCTGTTTGCCCGTGCTGCTGGTCACCGCTTTGGTGGCTGGCTGCGCAAGTTCTACCATTGCCCCACGTTACACCACTGAAAATCCGGACGTCATGCGGATCGGCGGAGATCGCCCCGTCAGTGCGGAACCGCGTACCGAAAACGCCGGTTCGTTCTGCCTGGAAACCACCGAGCGCTGGAACGAACATGGCCGCACGCCCGATGGCCAAACGCTGTGGGCGAAAGATACGCTGCGCCGCGTGGTGCCTTGCCAATAATTGGCTGACATAGGCTCACGCAAGCTGCGCCAGCGCAAGCCGCTGGCGCAGCCTCGCTCAATCGTCCTCTTTCTTTTGCGGTTTGCCTTTACGTTGGGTACCCGCCATCTCTTCCAATTCCTCTTCGCTCATCGAGTCGTACATCTCTTTCGAGGCGTCATACAGCTCGCTGGGCTTGGTCTCGCCGCGTTTGGCGGAAAGGGCGGCGCCAGCGGCTTTTTGCTGGGCTTTCGACGTGGCTTTCATTTAACGACTCCTGTCAGTTGACTTCCATGAGGTGGGCACGCTATTAAGCCTAGCAGTGGGAAGTGATGTTTTCAGATAGGCTGGCGCGTTTAACTTAAGAGACCTCCATGACACCGGCAATCAACAGCGCAAGGCACGCAGGTATTGCGTTTCAGCTCCATGAATATCAGCACGATGCCACCGCCCCGTCCTACGGGCTGGAAGCGGCCGACAAACTTGGCGTTACCGCCGAACAGGTCTTCAAAACCCTCGTCGTTAGCTTGGATGGCAAGCAGTTGGCCGTGGGTATCGTCCCCGTGAATAGCCAGTTGGGGCTGAAGCAGATCGCCAAAGCGGCCGGCGCTAAAAAGGCCGCGATGGCCGCGCCGGATATCGTCGAACGTACCACCGGCTACGTGCTAGGAGGAGTGAGCCCGCTAGGCCAGAAAAAGCGCCTGCCGACGTTCATTGATGCCTCGGCACAAGCGTGGTCGACGCTTTACGTGAGTGCTGGTCGGCGAGGGTTAGAAATCGAACTCTCGCCGGAGGACCTCGCTGCACTCAGCCAGGGCCGTTTCGCAGCGCTCTCTGCATAGAACGATACGCATCGTGTTAAGTGCCTGGCAAAGCAGGAGAGGGCGCTTTCTGGTATGGTGCTTCCATCAATCGGATCGCTGGGCACCGCCGCCCCTTCAGGAATTTTTTGTGTCAGATACCTCTTTTGCCTCCCTTGCCCTCTCGCCCGCGCTGCTGAGCACGCTCGACTCTCTGGGCTATCACGACATGACGCCCGTTCAGGCGCAGAGCCTGCCGCCCATGCTGGTGGGGCGCGATGTGATGGCGCAGGCCAAAACGGGCTCGGGTAAAACCGCCGCGTTTGGTTTGGCGCTGTTGTCACAGCTGCGTGTAGAAGCCTTCAGCGTACAGGGCTTGGTGCTGTGCCCCACCCGCGAACTGGCCGATCAGGTCGCCGAGGAGCTGCGACGCCTGGCGCGGGGCATGCCCAACGTCAAAGTACTCACACTGTGTGGCGGCGCGCCCTTTGGGCCGCAGCTCGCCTCGCTGGAGCACGGTGCGCATATCGTGGTGGGCACGCCGGGGCGGGTGGACGAGCACTTGCGCAAAGGCTCGCTCACGCTTGGGTCGCTGGCCGTGCTGGTGCTGGACGAAGCCGACCGTATGCTGGACATGGGCTTTCAGGTCACCATCGACGACATCATCGCCGATACCCCCACTGACCGACAAACGCTGCTGTTCAGCGCGACGTTTCCCGATGAGCGGGAGGGGCTGGCAGCCATGACCCGCGGCGTGCTGCGCGACCCGGTCAGTGTCAAGGTGGCAGAGACCCACGATGCCACGACCATCGAGCAGCACTTTTACCGTGTGTCCCATGACGACGACCGTTTTGCTGCGTTGATCGAGCTGCTGCTTGCCACGCGACCTACCACTAGCGTGGTGTTCTGTAATACCAAGCGGGAAACCCAGGCCGTGGCCGATGGCTTGGTCGATGCGGGATTTAGCGCCGTCGCCTTGCACGGCGATCTCGAGCAGAAAGACCGCGACCGGCTGCTGGTGCTGTTTGCCAATCAGAGCGCATCGATTTTGGTCGCCACCGATGTGGCCGCCCGCGGGCTCGACATTGCTCAACTAGACGCCGTTTTCAATTACCAAATCGCCCGCGAGCTGGACGTCCACGTTCATCGCGTCGGCCGCACGGGGCGCGCAGGAGCCAGCGGTATCGCCTGTACCCTGGTCACACCGCAAGAAGATTATCGACTCGAACGCCTCGCTGAGCTGTTGGGCGAGCCGCTTGCGACCGAGCCGCTGCCGAAAGCCACCAACGGTTCGCCGTTCGAGCCCCCCATGGCCACGCTACAGTTGGCGGGTGGCAAGAAAGATAAGCTGCGCCCTGGCGACATTCTGGGCGCATTGACCAGCGAAGGCGGTCTGCGCGGTGATCAGGTGGGTAAGATCAAGGTGTTGGCTCGAAGCGCTTACGTCGCGGTGGCGCGCAGCGCTGTCCAGAAAGCTCAGGCCAAGCTGGAGCGGGATAAACTCAAAGGGCGCGCTTTCCGCGTGCGACGCATTCGCCATTAACGATCCCAATGACGTGGTCGCTATCATAAGGAGCCTTCGCAGCAAGTTATGAAAACACCCAAACGATTACAGCCCCTGGTCGACGATGGCCTGATCGATGAGGTGCTGATGCAGTTGATGAGCGGCAAGGAAGCGCAGGTGTACATAGTGCGCTGTGGCGACGACACGCGCTGTGCCAAAGTCTTCAAAGAGGCCAAACAGCGTAGCTTCAAGCAGGCGGTGCAGTACCAGGAAGGGCGTAAAGAGCGCAACAGCCGCCGCGCCCGCGCCATGGCCAAGAAGACCCGCTACGGCCAGAAAGAGCAGGAGCAGGCGTGGCTGACCGCCGAGGTGGATGCGTTGTACCGCTTGGCCGCGGCCGAGGTGCGTGTGCCCAAGCCCTATGGTTTCGTGGATGGCGTACTGCTGATGGAGATGATCACCGATGCAGAGGGGGATGTGGCACCGCGCTTGGACGATGTCACCCTGACCGAAGAGCAGGCGCTGCGCTATCACGCCAAAGTGATCCAAGACGTGGTGCGCATGCTCTGTGCAGGCTTGATCCACGGTGATTTATCGGAATTCAACGTGCTCGTCGACGCCGATGGCCCGGTCATCATCGATTTACCTCAGGCGGTGGATGCGGCGGGCAATAACAGCGCTGCTGCCATGCTGGAGCGCGATGTGAACAACATGCGTGCCTATTTTGGCCGTTTTGCGCCCGAGCTGCTCGCTACCCATTACGGTAAAGAGATGTGGGCGCTGTATGAAGCGGGGAAGCTGCATCCCGATAGCCAGCTGACCGGCCACTTCGAGTTCGATGACCACATTGCCAATGTGGACGAGCTGATGGAAGTGATCGACGACGTCAAAGAGGAGGAGGCCGAGCGCCAAGCGCGCCTGCGCGATGACGACGACGAGGATTGACCCCAATAGTGATAAACTGAGGCAACGCTTAGCAGAGTAAGTAGTTGAACGAGACGACTCTGCCATACCGCATCGCCTGAGAGATCATGGGAGGGGAGTGTGAAGGGCAGCCGTTACAGTGCAGGGAGAGCCAAGGCGCTTGTCTTATCACTCGGTGTTGGCGCCGCAGGCGGCACGCTGTTTCATGTGACCGGGCTGCCGCTGGCCTGGATGTTGGGCCCTCTAGTGGCGAATTTGCTGGTGTCTGCCAGAGGGGTGAGCGTAGCGGTGCCCGAGTCGCTGCGCAGTGTGTTCCTAGCCGTCATGGGCATGGTACTGGGCAGCCAAGTCACCCCTGAGCTGGCCCAGCGGGTGCTTGATTGGCCCATCTCGGCCATGCTGCTGCTTGCAGGCGTGGCTGCGTCGACCGCCGTGGCGTCTGCCTGGTATCGCCGCTGCGGCTTCGACCCCGTCAGCGCCTGGTTTGGCGCATCACCGGGCGCCATGACCGCGATGATCCTGCTCGGTGAACGGTGCGGCGGCGACCCGCAGCGCATTGCCATTGCACAGTCGCTGCGTATCGTGCTGGTGATTCTTTTCCTACCGCCGCTATTTTGGGCTTTCGAGGGCGGAGAGGGCACGCTGGGTCCGGCGGCGTCGTCACTCACGGATGGCTGGCTACTGCTCACCATCCCTCTTTTACTTCCGTTGGGTAAGTGGTTGCGCCTGCCAAGCCCTGCGCTGCTCGCTCCCTTGTTAGCCACCGCGCTGCTCTCCGGGCTGGATATGGCGAGTCTTGCCCTGCCAAACTGGGGTATGAACGTGATGCTCTGGGTGCTAGGTAGCGCCATCGGCTCGCGCTTTCAAGGTATGACGCGGCGGCTACTCGGGCGCTATCTTTGGCAATCGGGGGTGGCGACGTTGCTTGCGCTGGTGGTTCTGGCACTGTTTGCCGAACTCATCCACCAAACCGTGGGGGTAGGGCGCGATGTGGCGCTCTTGGCGCTGGCCCCAGGCGGCATTGGTGAAATGGCGATACTCGCCGTCGCGCTCAACATCGACCCGGTGTTCGTGGCGTTTCATCACCTGCTGCGCATGGTCACACTCATGGTCGTCGCTCCTTTTTGGGCCCGCTGGCTCATGCGTCATCATCCTGACGCTTGACGTCGCGATCATGCTTCTAAGCGTTCTTACGCCGTCCTTTCTTTTATTGCGTCTTGTAAGGAATGTCCATGCTGTCACGTTTGCTCTCGCCGCTGTTCCGCTTTTTCGAGGCGCGCGTCAACCCCTACCCAGAGGGTGAGGTCACCACACCGCCCAAAGGGCTGTTGCCGTTCATTTGGCACTTTTCCAGCCCGGTATGGCCGTGGCTGCTGGTGATGTCGCTGATCACGGCGGTGGTGTCCGCCGCCGAGGTCGTGTTCTTTAGCTACATGGGGGATTTGGTGGATTGGCTGGGCGGCGTCGAGCGCGCCGACTTTTGGTCGAGCCACGGTCTCTGGCTGGCGGGTGTGGCGGTGTTGGTGGTGGTGGGATTGCCGCTGCTGGTGTTGCTGCAGTCGCTGGTGACGCATCAGAGCATTTTCGGCAATTACCCGATGATTGGCCGCTGGCTATCGCATCGCCATATGCTCAGCCAGAGCCTGGCATTTTATCAGGATGAGTTTGCCGGGCGGGTATCGCAAAAAGTGATGCAAACCGCGCTGGCCGTGCGGGAAACCGTCACCAAAGTGATGGATCTGCTGGTGTACGCCATCGTCTATTTTACCGGGGCGGCCATCTTGCTGGGCCGCGCCGACCCATGGCTGCTGCTGCCGCTGGGGCTTTGGCTGGTCGGCTATTTGGGCATCATGCGTTTTTTCGTGCCGCGTCTGCGGGACGTTTCCATGGCCCAGGCGGATGCGCGTGCGCAAATGACCGGTCGCGTGGTGGATAGCTACAGCAACATCCAAACCATCAAGCTGTTTGCCGATACCCAGCGCGAAGAGCGCTATGCCAAAGATGCCATGGAAGGCTTCATGACTACCGTGCATCGCCAGATGCGCCTGGTGACCGTGATGAGCGTCTGCTTGACGCTACTCAACACGCTACTATTGGTCGGCACCGCCGGCATGGCCATCGCCGCTTGGTACATGGAGGCGATCTCGTTGGGCGTACTGGCCATTGCCATTGCCCTGGTAATGCGGATTCGCTTCATGTCCGACTGGATTTTGTGGGAGGTTGCCGGGCTGTTCGAAAACATCGGCACGGTGCAGGATGGCATGAACACCATCGCCCAGGAACCGACTGTCAAAGATGCTCCTAATGCCAAAGCATTGTGCGTGCCCAACGGCGAGATCGTCTTCGACGCGTTGCGTTTCCAATATGCCCAGGCAAAAGGGGAGAGCAAAAACGTGTTCGATGGTCTGAGCCTGACCATCAAGCCCGGCGAGAAAATTGGCCTGATTGGCCGCTCTGGGGCCGGGAAATCGACCCTGGCAAACCTGCTGCTGCGCTTTTACGACCTGCAGGGCGGACGCATTCTGATCGATGGTCAAAACATCGCCGAGGTCTCCCAAACCTCGCTACGCCACCAGATCGGCATGGTGACCCAAGATACCTCGCTGTTGCACCGCTCGCTGCGGGACAACATCCGCTACGGCAGCCCTAACGCCAGCGATGAGGACGTCTGGCAGGCGGTGTGCCGCGCCCATGCCGACACGTTCATCAATGATCTGGTCGATCCCAAAGGTCGGCGTGGTCTGGATGCCCACGTGGGAGAGCGGGGCGTCAAACTCTCCGGCGGTCAGCGCCAGCGCATTGCCATTGCCCGAGTGCTGCTCAAGGACGCCCCGATTCTGGTGTTGGACGAAGCCACTTCGGCGCTGGATTCCGAAGTCGAGGCGGCGATTCAAGAGCAATTGGATGCGTTGATGGAGGGCAAAACGGTCATCGCCATTGCCCACCGGCTCTCTACCATCGCCATGCTGGATCGTTTGATCGTGGTGGACGAAGGGCGCATGGTGGAGAGCGGCACCCATCAGGAATTGCTCGCCCGCAATGGTATCTATGCCGGTCTTTGGCAGCGGCAGTCGGGCGGCTTTTTGGGTAACGACCTTGATCCTGATAACAACGCCCTCATTTGAGACTAGACCGGTCGCCTAGTGAAGGCGCTTCAACAGGAGGTAGAGATGCAAACGATTGAGCTTCAACAACCCGGCGGTTTAGATAAATTGAACGTCGTCGACACGGCCGCGCCCGGCGAGCCTGGCCCTGGCGAGATCAAAGTGCGCCTGCACGCCAGCTCGCTGAACTTTCACGACTACGCGGTGGTGGCGGGGATGATCCCCACCGACGACAAGCGCATCCCGATGTCCGACGGCGCGGGCGTGGTGGAGGCCGTGGGCGAAGGCGTTGAGGAGTTTGCCGTGGGCGACGCGGTCGTCTCGACGTTCTTTCCCTACTGGCTGGAAGGCCCGGCACGAGTAGGCGACTTTACCACCACCCCCGGTGATGGCGTCGATGGCTATGCCCGGGAGCAGGTAATTCGACCGGCCACATGGTTCACTCGCCAGCCGATCGGCTACAGCCATGCAGAATCCGCCACGCTGACCACTGCGGGATTGACCGCTTGGCGCGCGCTGGTGGTGGACGGCGGCTTGAAAGCGGGCGATACCGTGCTGGTACTGGGTACCGGCGGGGTGTCGATCTTTGCACTGCAGTTCGCCAAGCTGATGGGGGCTCGAGTGATCGCGACCTCCTCTTCCAATGAGAAGCTGGAGCGCCTGCGTAGCCTCGGCGCGGAGCACACCATCAACTACCGCGAGACACCCGAGTGGGGAAAAGCGGTCAAAGCGTTGACCGACGGCAAAGGCGTGGATCACGTCGTCGAGGTAGGCGGCCCCGGTACGCTGCCGCAATCCATCGATGCCGTGAAGATTGGTGGACACATTTCGCTGATTGGCGTGCTGACCGGCCGCGAGGGAGACATTCCCACTGCAAAACTCATGGCCAAGCAGGCCAAGCTGCAGGGATTGATCGTCGGTAGCCGTCGCCACCAGATCGAGATGATCGACGCGATCGAAGCGGCGAATTTGAAACCGATCATCGATCGTGAGTTCCCGCTTAGCGAGATTGCCGAGGCGTTTCGTCATCAAGAATCGGGCAAGCACTTTGGTAAAATTTGCCTGACGTTCTGAGCGACGCGATGCACTTTGCGTAAAATGCACGTTGCGTAAAGAGTGAGAAAAGCGCGTCTGCCATGGGCGGACGCGCTTTTTTATTGGCCAGCCGGAGGAAGGCCGTACAAGGGCAGAGACATTACTCTCCTAACCGACTGTAGACCACGCCTTTGACTTCCAACTCCCAGATATCGTCATAGGGTACGGTGACGCCATCCACGTCCCCAGGGTCGCCGGTACTGTTTTTGATGACGGTTTCGGGGATGATCTTCACCCCCATGACACCCACATGTTGGATGCGGCCGCTGAATCGATTGCCCTCCTGCTCAATGAGCACCCGCTCGCCTGCAATGCACTTCGCAAGCTTCTCGTGTAGTTCAGCCATCGTGACATTCACCACGCTCATCGTTGCCTCCTGCGCATCGCTCAAAAGTGAGTTACTTGGCAATAACGACTTTATTCTAGACGATAAGTTCGACTGGCCCCTTGGGAGGAGACTCAGGCATGCTAACCTTAATCTACTTTACCTAACCGAGGCAGACGATGGCGCAGAGCTCAACGAACGCGGCGTTATCGCCATGGAAAGTAGTGTCATTGGATAGCTTTCACACCCCTGAACGCACCCAGGCAAGCCAGTGGCGGCGCAGCTTTCGAGCAGCTACCACTTGGATGGTTGGCCGCGAAGCTTCCGAACGCCAAGCCAAACAAGAGAGCGAGCTACGCGCGCTGCCGGAGGTCAAATTGGCCCACTGGGCGCCCAGTATCGACTGGACACCCGCCGCGCGTGGTTTGGCCCAGTCACTGCAAGCCTATGATGAAGCGCCCATGGTGATGTTCGTTTCGCCACCTCATGGTGGACATGCAGCAGTGGTGCGGCACTGGGCCGCGCAGCGAAGCGTGGAGTGCCTTACTCCTCCTACGCTTCCCGAGCTGCTCGAGGGAAGTACCGTATGGCTCGATCATGTAGCCCCGCGCAAGCGCTGGGCCATCCCCGCCCTCGAGCGCCACTTTCTGCGTCACACCAACGGCTTGCAGGGCGTGCGTGAGCTGGTCGAGCGCTCCCTGAGCGGCCGAATGGGGCAGAGCGTGATTGGCTGCGATAGCTGGACGTATGCCTACTTACAGCACGCCGTAGGCCTTGAGGGCGTGCCGGTGCTCACCCTCCAAGGGCTCGAAGGTGAGCAGCTGGCCCACTATTTTGCCCACCACGTGGATCGAACGGTGCAGGTGTGCCCAACGGTGTACAGCACACGCACGGGGAGGCCGGTGCTCACGAGCGAAAGCGACGATAAGGCGGTTTACAGCGAACTGCAGCGATTGGCCGCGCACTGTCGCGGACATTTGGGCATTGCCTGGCACTACTGGCGCGAGCGGCTGCGAGAGCCATCGGAGGAGAATGCATCGGATGACGGCCAAGAGACGCGCAGCGACATGCAAGAGCTGTGGCTCCTTGATGCGTTGGCCGATGCCGAGCTACCGGCGGATACCGGCGACGTCGCTACCCTGCTGCTTCATACGCTGCTCATACACGGCGGGCTCGATGACCAAGCGTTGAGGTACGTGCTGCCGTTTTCCGATCATGAAGCGTTGAACGCACGATTCTCCTTGGCGCAACGCGGAATTCTGAGCGGTCAGGAGGGGCGTTGGCAGGTGGCGCCGCTGTGCTACGCCAGCGTACGACAATTGCTGGCGTCGCGTAATTATTTGGTAGATCCGCTTTAAGGAGCGTCGATGGACGATCAAGGGCAGTATGCCAAGTTATTTAATGAGCTCGATAGCCAAGCGCTAATCACGCTAGGCATTGTGGTGGGCAGTGCCATCGTATTGATCATTGCCAGCCAGCGCGGTCTCAACTGGCTGGCCAATCGGCTGCATGGTCAGGTGCGCTTTCGCGTCTTTGCGTTGGTACCGCTAACCCGCCTGATCATCCTCATCGTGGCACTGGCCATCGCCGTGCCGATCATCGTCGAGCCGTCGTTGCGTAATATGGTGACGCTGCTAGGTGCCATTGGCTTGGCCATTGGTTTTGCGATGAAAGATTATGTGAGTAGCCTGATTGCTGGCGTCGTCTCAGCGGTCGAGTTGCCATACCGCCCAGGGGACTGGGTCCGGATCGAAGAGACTTATGGTGAAGTGAAACACGTGGGCATGCGTACGGTAGAAGTACAAACTCCTGATGACGATCTGGTCGCCGTGCCGCATTTGAAGCTCTGGGACACCGCGATTTACAACGCCAATAATGGTGGCACTAGCCTGCAGTGCGTGGCGAGTTTTTATCTTCACCCCGAGCACGAGGCGGGCTGGGTACGCAAGGCGCTTCGTGACGTGGCGCTGACCAGCGCTTATTTAAAATTCGATGAACCGATCATCGTGGTGGCCGAAGAAAAACCTTGGGGCACTCACTATCGCATCCGCGCGTATCCGGTGGATCCGCGTCAGCAATTTCTCTTCATCACCGATTTGACGGTGCGTGGCAAGGCGGTGCTGAGCGAGGCAGGCGTCACGCCCGCGCTCTTGCCCCCGGATGCAGCGCTCGATGCCCACGGCGCGGAGAGTCGATAATGACGGCTTCGACGCTCTATATTGGGTGGGACGTGGGCGGTTGGAATTGCGACCACAATCCCGCCAGCCGCGATGCGTTGGTGGTGTTGGATGACGCACTCCATGTGATCGGCAAGCCTTGGCGAGGCAACCTCCGTGAGACGCTGAACGAGGCGACCTCGAGTCGTGATGTGATCCATCGGCTGCTGGCGCTTTGCCAGCACGTGACCAGCGGCGATGAGCGGGTGGTCATGGCCATCGATACGCCGTTGGCACTCCCTCAGGCGCTCCTAGCGCTCGCACGTGGAGAGGCGGTGGATAGACTGGGCCGCTCCCAAGAAAATCCTTACCTGTATCGGGAAACCGAGCGCTGGCTGTTCGCTCGGGGGATCACGCCGCTGTCTCCCATCAAAGACATGATCGGCAGTCAAGCCACGAAAGGCATGCACTTTCTAGCTCGCTTTGCCCCACACGTCGCGGCCTGCGGGCAGTGGCAATCGAAGGGGGGCGAGCTGTGTGTGGTGGAGGGGTATCCATCGCCCGCTAAACGATCGGCTGAATTTGCAGCGCTCCGTCGGCGCGTGTGCATGACTGAAGGGCTGCACGCCATGCTTCATCAACCAACGCCGAAGCAGCAGGATATCCAGGATGCCTGGCACTGTGCACTACTGGCGTGGAGCTTGGAGCATGCCAAAGGGAGTGTGGCTTGGCCGCCAGCAGAGATGCCAGCGGCGGAAGGGTGGATCTTCGTACCCAAAGATGCGTTAAGCGCCTAACGGCTCAAGCGCTCTCTTCCGGTAGCTCCGCGTTATGGAAGACGTTCTGTACGTCGTCCAGCTCGTTGAGCATGTTGAGAAATTTCTCGAACATCGCCACGTCATCGCCTTCGATGGGCGTGGTGGTTTGCGGCAGGAACTGAATCTCGTCGACCTCGAAGTCGATCTCGCCGAACGCATCCAGCAAGGCCTGCTTGGCTTTGGCGTAATCGGTATGGGGAGCAAACACCGTAATACGACCTTCTTCCTGCTCGATATCGGTCACGTCCACGTCGGCTTCCATTAGCGCCTCCAGGACGGCTTCTTCATCACTGCCGTTGAAGGAGAAAATAGCGCAGTGGTCGAACATGTGGCTGACGCTGCCTGGCGTGCCGATCTTGCTTTTGGTTTTGGTGAAGCAGCCGCGCACATCGCCAAAGGTACGGTTGGGATTGTCGGTCAGGCAGTCGACGATCACCATGGCGTTGCCAGGGCCAAAGCCTTCGTAGCGCGCCGGTGAAAAATCCTCACCGCCTGCGCCGCTGGCTTTGTCCAGGGCCTTGTCGATCACGTGAGAGGGCACCTGGTCTTTCTTGGCGCGCTCCATCAAACCGCGCAGCGCAAGGTTGCCATTGGGATCCGTACCGCCCGCTTTGGCACAGACGTAAATTTCACGTCCATACTTGCTGTAAACCTTGGTTTTCGCAGCGGCCGTTTTGGCCATGGATTCCTTACGGTTTTGAAACGCCCTACCCATATTGAAGTCCTTCATTAGCCATGAAACGCCTGCATGGCAGGCGTCATCGTGTTCAAAAAGGAGAAAATTCTACCCAACAGCGTACCATGCTAACAGCGTTATTTAAGCGTGCGAGGCGTTAATGCGTTGCGTCGAGACGTTACGACGACCGCTAAGATCAAGATAGGCGCTATACCTCTTCTGTCTGGCGTATACTGGCGGCTCATCGAGTGTTCCACGAATTCTTCAGGGAGGAGACCATGCCGCTGACACTATGGCTTTCATTGGCCGCTATTTGTGCGATGGGGGCCATGTCGCCCGGGCCGAGCTTGGCGTTGGTGCTGCGTCATACCTTGGGCGGTGGCCGCGTGCCAGGCATCACGGCGGCTATTTTTCATGCCTTCGGCGTTGGTGTCTACGCGCTGCTGACAGTATTGGGGTTAGGCGCGCTGGTGGTGCGTTTTCCCGAATTGTTTCAGTTGATTACATGGTGCGGCGCAGCGTATTTGGCGTGGCTGGGTATCAAGGCGCTGCGCGCTGGCCGTAGCGGTGCGCTCTCGCCGAGTGCCGTGGCCACGACGCCGCAGCAAGCCGCCAAGGAAGCCGTACTGGTGGCCCTGGGCAACCCCAAGCTGATCATCTTTTTCGTCGCGCTATTGAGCCAGTTCGTGACGCCGGAGATGTCCTTGCTTGCCAAGGCGATCATCGTGGCCACGGCGATTATCATCGATGGTGGCTGGTACGTGCTGGTCGCCGTTGGGCTGTCTCACTCACGGGTATTGCCCTGGCTGCAACGCCACGCGCACTGGATCAATCGGATGACTGGCGTATTGCTGATCGCGCTGGCGCTGCGGGTGGCGGCGGGGCCGATCCTTTGATCACGAGGCTGGTGTCGCCAACGTTGCCGTGGCAAGGTAAAGCGTATGCTGGCAAAGGCATTTTAGAGGCCTGGCGATGACGATTTACGAGCAGGATTGTTATACCCATCAAGGTAAGCCCTTCAATCTGCGCGCTTTGCGTGGGCAGGTATTATTGGTGGTCAATGTGGCCAGCCAGTGCGGTTTTACTCCGCAGTTGAAAGAGCTCGAGGGGCTGTACCAGCGTTACCGGGATCGTGGATTTACCGTGTTGGGCTTCCCCTGTAACCAGTTTGGCCGCCAGTCACCAGAGAGCGCCGAGGCATTTTGTGCCTTCGGAGAGCAGCAGTTTGGCGTGAGTTTCCCGCTCATGGAGAAAGTGAAGGTCAACGGCGCCGATGCCCACCCGCTGTTCGCACAGCTCAAGCAAGAAGCGCCGGGGGTATTGGGTACCAAGGCCGTAAAGTGGAACTTTACCAAGTTCCTCGTTGGCCGAGATGGCAAAGTAATTGCTCGTTTTGGTCCTAGGGATCGCGGTCTCACGCTACGTTTGGCCCTCGAGGCTGCCCTCGACAAAGAGTAGGCCTAGACGTCCCCGCGAAAGACCATGAGACGCTGCATCAGTTCGTTCCAACGGTGGCGTACCATCATGGTCGTCAGCCCCGAAAAGAGCGCCCAGCTTTTGCGCCGCCAACCAGTGAGTTTCATGTTGTGGTTCACGAGCTGCTTCATCAGCTTGTAATCGTCGAACTTTCGCCACTCGCTGGCGACGGAAAGCTGGTGACGTGACATGACGGGTGCTAGCTCCAGGCGCAGCACCCATTCCAGCTCCTTGAGTGACATCGCGTGCTGCTCGATCACTTCGATCATATGGGCGTAGTCGCGCTCGCTGGGCTCACGATCGAGCCAGAGAGGGGCAAGGGCCAGCCATAAATCGCCTCGCTCATCGACTAGCTGCTGTGCATTCATCCAAGATCCCGTCGGCAAGTGGTGTGCAGGGCGCTATCGTGCCCCGAATGGCGGATAAGCTCAAGAGCGGACAGGGCGCGCCGAGACCGCTAGAATACCCTCATTGGTAACTCGGCACCCGCCGTGCCGAATGCGATACTCATCTGATGAAGGGGTCCAACGTGATCATTAAACCGAAAGTGCGCGGCTTTATCTGCACCACCACCCATCCGAAAGGCTGCGAGCAGAACGTGCTCGAGCAAATCGAGGCGACCCGCGCCCGTGGTTTGGATAAACGCCAAGGCCCGAAGAAAGTGCTCGTAATCGGTGCCTCTAGCGGCTACGGCCTAGCGGCACGTATCACCGCCGCCTTTGGTTACGGCGCCGATACCTTGGGCGTGTTTTTCGAAAAGCCGGGCACCGAGAAGAAGCCGGGCACCGCAGGCTGGTACAACAGCGCCGCGTTCGACAAGTTTGCCAAGCAGGAAGGCCTGTACAGCAAATCCATCAACGGTGACGCGTTCTCCCATGAAGCGCGCGACAAAGCCATCGAGCTGATCAAGCAGGATATGGGCGAAATCGATCTCGTGGTCTACTCGTTGGCCTCCCCAGTGCGCAAGCTGCCCGACAGCGGCGAGCTGAAGCGCTCTAGCCTGAAGCCGATTGGCGAGACTTACCGCGCCACGGCGATCGACACCAACAAGGACGCTATCATCGAAGCCGAAGTAGAACCGGCGACTCAGGAGGAGATCGACGACACCATTACCGTCATGGGTGGCGAAGATTGGGAACTTTGGATGAGTGCGCTAGATGATGCGGGCGTGTTGGCCAAAGGCGCGCGCAGCGTGGCGTTTAGCTATATCGGTACCGAAATCACATGGCCGATTTACTGGCACGGTGCTCTGGGTAAAGCCAAAGAGGACCTGGATCGCGCGGCAGCGGCCATCGATGCCAAACTCAAAGAGAGCGGGGGCGGTGCCAACGTCGCCGTTCTGAAGTCCGTGGTCACTCAGGCCAGTGCTGCGATCCCGGTGATGCCGCTGTATATCGCCATGGTTTACCGCATCATGAAAGAGCAGGGCCTGCACGAAGGCACCATCGACCAGTTGAACCGCCTGTTCGGCGAGCGTCTTTATTCCGGTGAGCCGGGCGACATGGTCACTGACGATCAGGGGCGCTTGCGGTTGGACGACTGGGAACTGCGCGAGGACGTTCAAAAAGCCTGCCAAGACCTCTGGCCGGAAGTCACGACGGACAACCTCTTCGACATTACCGACTATGCTGGTTATAAGCATGAGTTTTTGAAGCTGTTTGGCTTCGAGCGTGACGACGTGGACTACGATGCCGATGTGAACCCCGAGGTCGAGTTCGATGTCGTAACGTTATAAGCGCAGCGCGACGGGCAGCGCACGCCGACGCGCTATGAATCATCGACCGGACTGGATGAGGTGCTGTATGGATACCCGAGAAAGCAAAACCCCGGAAGAAGAGAAAGAGCACGTGCTGAGCGAACGCGTCCCCGAGGACTTCGAAACCTCGCAACCCCAGCAGCAGCCCGAAGCGAGAAAACCCGCCAATGGTCTCCATAAGATGCTGCCATTGGTCATCGTGGTGATGGGTATCATCGTCGCGGGTATCGTGCTGTTGGGGTTGGGCAATAGCGGCGGCTAACGGCTACGCTATTGTGAGATATTGTAAAAGACATCGCCGGGCTACATGGCCCGGCGATTTGCGTTTGAGCCCCTGGCGTGGCGCGCTGAGAAATACCCAGAGTAAACATGTCAATTTGATGTTTGTAATCTTTTGCGCCTATTTCCTGCTAAAAGACCGTTAATTTAAGTACAACGTTGTCGATTTTTGCCTTTTCGCTTTGCATTTATGCGCGCTGGTTCACTAGTTTGCAAAGTGTACTTCAGTACAGAAGTGCTTTGGGAAAAGTGCTTTAGGAAATTAGGTACTTCAGCGAAAGGAGCAAAGGTATGAAACGGACAGCACTCGCAGTCGCCATTGGAATGGTATGTGCCAGCTTCTCAGGCGTCGCCTTGGCACAAAATGATGACCAAACAGACCCATCAACCGCCAGGGACATGTCGCAACAGCGACAGAACGAGGTGGCCGAGCAGCAGCGTCGAGATGGCCAGACCCAAGATGGCAGCGAAACGATGGACGTCACGGTCGATCAAGCGCCAGCGGACGTGCAGGTTCAGCAGGAGTCTCCCAACATCAAAGTGGAGCAGTCCAAGCCCGATGTCACTATCGAGCAGCCTAAACCTGAAGTGACCATCGAGCAGCCGGAACCAGACGTGACGGTCGAAGAAGCAGAGCCGAACGTGACGGTCGAGCAGCAGGGCGAGCCCGATGTCTCCATCGAGCAGGCCGATAATGCTGAGGTAGAGGTAAACCGGGCCGAGGACGAGCGTGATGGCTCACAGCAGTCAGCTCAGCAAAACCAAAATCAAAGCCAACAAGTAGTGCGAGAAGACGTTCAGCAGGACGAGCAGGGTCATTCGCTGATGTCGGAGCGCGCACGTGATCTGGAGGGCATGACCGTCGTTAACCAGCAGGGAGACGAAGTGGGTGACATCCAGCACATTGCGCGTCATCAAGAGAGCGGTGAGCTATTCGCGATTGTCGCGATTGGCGGTTTTTGGGGTTTTGGTGCAAGTGATGTCGCGCTTCCCGTCAAAGAGATGCAGCGTGAAGAGGACCAACTGGTCGTCAATACCGATTATGGTAGCGAGGAGATCGAGGCCTCTGCGGACGAATATCGCGAAAGCGATTACCAAATCATCGATAACCAGACGGCGCTCTCAGACGCCGAAGAGAATGCCTAACGTGACTTCGCTACACCCCTGCGACCCCTTTTTTTAGATAGCGACAGCAGGCGCTGCCTTCATTGGCACAATTGGGTAAGATGTCGTTCACACCCACGACCCAGTTAGCCAGCGGCGGTTTTCATGCAGCGCGATAGGCAGCATAGCGAAGTCACATGCATTCCAATACGTTAACGCCACCTAGCCACCGCAGGCGGGTGGCGTTTGTGTTGCTTCCCGGGTTTTCTCTGTTGGCTCACGCCAGCGCTATCGAACCGCTACAGATGGCCAATCAGCTTAGCGGTCACATGCTCTATCATACCGTGACCCTCAGTTTGGATGACGAGCCCGTGCGCAGCGGCGCGCAGCTTTCGCTCCTGGCGCAGCACACGCTGAGCGCACCCCTTGGGCCGATGGATCTGCTTTTCATATGTGCACCGACGCCACTTCCCTACGCACTACCCGCAAAGCTGAATGAGTGGCTGCGTAGTCACCAAGGGCGAGGCGTCGCCTTTGGGGGGCTGGCGGGCGGCACCGAAGTATTGGCCCGTTGTGGTCTGCTGGAGGGCTACCGCGCGACGCTTCCTTGGCAGCGTTTTGACGCCTTTGCCCAGGCGTACCCTCAAGTCACACTCTCACAGCAGCTGTTCGAAATCGATCGCGACCGCCTGACCTGCGCAGGCGGCACCGCCGCGATGGACATGATGCTTACGCTGATTGGTAAGCATCACGGTCCGCGCTTGGCCGAGCAGGTCTCCGAACAGTTCGTCTGCGACCGTATTCGACTGGCCGATGAGCGCCAGCACGTACCTTTGCGCAGCCGTTTGGGGCACGCGCCACAAAGTCTCGTGGATGCGGTGACGCTGATGGAGGCCAACATCGAAGAGCCGCTCTCGACGTTGGAACTCTCTGAGCATCTGGGAATTTCCAGGCGGCAGTTAGAGCGGCTATTCAAGAAGTACTTACAGGCAGTGCCCAGTCGCTACTACCTGGATTTACGTTTACAGGAAGCACGCAAGCAGCTGCGTGAGAGCGACCGGGCAGTGGGCGAGATTGCCTTTGCCACCGGATTTTCGTCGGGTGCACACTTCTCGACGGCTTATCGCCACCACTTTGGCATGACGCCCCGAGAAGAGCGTCTTGGGTAACGCACTATGTCAGGGTGTCCACAATGCCGCCCTCGACACGCAGTGCGGCGCCGGTCGTGGCACTTGCCTGGGGCGAAGCAGCATAGACGCTCATATGGGCGACTTCTTCAGGAGTGGCCAAACGCTGAATGATCGACGATGGACGGTTCTCTCGAACGAAACGCGCTTCGACATCCTGTTGTGAGGTGCCCTCTTGCTGAGCGATATCGCTGAGCATGTTCAATACACCCTCCGAGCGTGTGGGCCCTGGCAGAATGGCATTGACCGTCACCTGAGAGCCGCTCAATACTTTCGCCAGGCCGCGTGAAATGGACAGCAATGCAGACTTCGTCATGCCGTAGTGGACCATTTCGCTGGGAATGTTGATACCAGATTCGCTTGATACGAACTGAATGCGTCCCCAATCGCGCTCGCGCATGCCTTTGGCGTAATGGCGTGACAAGCGGACGGCGCTCATGATGTTAACATCGAAAAACTGTTGCCAAGTGGCGTCATCCACGTCGAAAAAGTCTTGCGGGCCGAATATCCCGACGTTGTTAATGAGGATGTCGGTATCGGGCTGCTGGTCGATCAACGTCTGACACCCTTCTGCAGTACCCAAATCGGCAGCCACCCCGGTGATGCAAGCTTGTGGGTAGCGCTTTTTGACCGCCTCGATGGCGTCATCCACCCGTTGCTGCGTTCGCCCAGTAATGACGATGTCGGCCCCTGCGTGAGCCAATCCTTCTGCAATGGCATAGCCGATACCAGCGGTGGATCCCGTGATAATGGCACGTTTGCCGCTCAGATCGATCTTCATGATTACGCTCCTTGGGTCAAAAATATCCGTACTGCGCCATAAAGCGCGGGTCATTACCCTTTACTCACTATGGGGGGCTTCGGCCATTCTTCAAGGTGATACGATCAACGGCAGGCGCACGTCGCTATTCGTAATTTACCGTCCCAATACTGAAAGCAGGGCGCCCATTGCCCCCCGTATACTGAATCCACTGTTTACTCCACTGGAGGTATCGTTCCATGAGCCACACCCCGAACCGTCAAGACTTCGACCACTACATGGCGCCCAACTACGCGCCGCAGCAGATTATTCCGGTACGTGGTGAAGGCAGCCGCTTGTGGGACCAAGAAGGCCGCGAGTACATCGATTTCGCTGGCGGTATTGCGGTGAACTCCCTGGGTCACTGCCATCCGGTGCTGGTCAACGCGTTAAAAGAGCAGGGCGAAAAGCTTTGGCATCTTTCCAACGTATTCACCAACGAACCGGCGTTAAAGCTGGCCAAAACTCTCACCGAGCGCACGTTCGCCGATAAAGTGTTCCTGTGCTCCTCTGGCGGTGAAGCCAACGAAGCCGCATTAAAGCTGGCCCGCCGCTGGGCGGTCGACCACTACGGTGAGCACAAAGACAAAATCATCTCGTTCTACCAATCGTTCCATGGCCGCACCTTCTTTACCGTCAGTGTCGGCGGCCAGCCCAAGTACTCCCAAGGCTTTGGCCCAGTACCGGGCGGCATTCTGCACGCCAACTTCAACGACCTGGAGAGCGTGCGCAAGCTCGTGGGCGACGATACCTGCGCCATCATGGTCGAGCCGATGCAGGGCGAAGGCGGCATCGTACCCGCCACTCAGGAATTCTTGCAGGGCCTGCGCAATCTGTGTGACGAGCACAATGCGCTGCTGATTTTCGATGAAGTTCAAACTGGCGTTGGCCGTAGCGGCGAGCTGTATGCTTATAAAAATTTCGGCATCACGCCAGACATACTCACCAGCGCCAAATCGCTGGGTGGCGGCTTCCCGATTGGCGCCACGCTGACCACCGATGCCATCGCCAAGTCGCTGGCCATCGGTACCCACGGCTCTACCTACGGCGGCAACGCGCTGGCCTCTGCGGTGGCGCTGGCGGCGGTCGAGTTCATCGATACGCCCGAGGTGCTGCAGGGGGTCAAACATCGTCACGATCTGTTCCGCGAGCATCTGGAAACCATCAACCGCAAACACGGCGTTTTCAAAGAGATCCGCGGCATGGGCATGCTGATGGGGGCCCAGATGTCGGACGCTTTCGAAGGCCGCGCCAAAGATATTCTGCCGTTGGCGATCGAAGAGGGCGTGATGGCGCTGATTGCAGGCCCCAACGTGCTGCGTATGGCGCCCTCGCTGGTGATTCCCGAGGAAGACATCGCCGAGGGCATGGCGCGTCTCGAGCGTGCCATCGAGCGACTTGTCGCTAGCGCATGAGTCAGGCGCAAGTCACACAAGAGGGGGCGTTAACTATGTTGGTAATCCGACCGGTCACGCTGGCTGACCTTCCCGCCTTGGAGCAATTGGCAGAGCATGCGGTGCCTCGGCTTACCAACCTGCCCGCCAATCGGGATCGCCTCGAGGAGCGCATCGTGCGCTCCCAAGAAGCATTCGAGAGCGAGATCGAGTACCCCGGTAACGAGCACTATATGTTCGTGCTGGCGGACGATAGCCGCAACGAGGTGCTGGGGACGGCCACCATCCGCGCCCAGGCGGGGGCTGCCGAGGCCTACTACACCTACCGCCAAGAGACGCTGATTCACGCATCGCAGCAGCTCAACGTGCGCCGTGAGGTGCAAACACTGGCGCTCTCTCATGAAGCCTCGGATGCCACACTGCTCTGTGCACTGTCGCTCGACCCGCGCTACAAGGGCACCAGCGCCGAGAGCCTTCTGCGCCGGGCGCGGCTGATGTTTATTGCCCAGTACCCGGAGCGTTTCTCGCGGATATTAGCGGTGGCTTTCCCCGGCTATTTGGATAGCCAGAACGAGTCCCCCTTTTGGGAGAGCGTGGGCCGCCACTTCTTTGCCCGCAGCTTTCAAGAGATGAATCACATGGCGGGCGTGCGCTCGAAAAGCTTTATTGCTGAAGTGATGCCGCAGTTTCCGCTCTACTTACCGCTACTCACGCCCCAGGCCCGCGCTGCGATTGGCCGCGAGCATCCGGCCCACGAAGAGGCGCTGGCCGAAATGCTGGCCGAGGGCTTCGTGCGCTCCCGGCATGTGGATATTTTCGATGCAGGCCCCATCGTCAAAGCCGAGCGCGAGCGCCTGGAAACCTTCCGTCGCGCCGCCTGGCACCCGGTACGGATACGCCCCGAGCACGCGCTACCCGATGCCGAACCGGCGATGATTGCCAATCAAACGCTGAGCGATTTCCGCTGTATCGTCGCGCGCTACGCGCTATCGCCCACGGGGCAGCTGATGCTCTCGCCGCAGCACGCGGAGCGTTTGGGTGTAGAAGAGGGACGGGCGGTGCTGGCGGCACCGTTAACCCTGCCAAGCGCCATCGATGCGCTCGATGAAGGAGAGATGTAATGCGCATTCGACCCATTGCCCGTGATGATCTGGATGGGCTCCAGGCGCTTGCGCAGCAGGCCGGTGTTGGCTTTACCTCGCTGCCGGATAACCGCGAGTTTTTGGCCGGTAAGATCGAGTCCGCCGCCCGCGCGTTCGAAGAGCGTACGCCAGTGGACGACCGTCTCTACTTCTTCGTGCTGGAAGATGAAACCAACGGCGAGCTAGCAGGTTGTTGCGCCATCGAAGGCCAGGTAGGGCGTGAAGTGCCGTTCTACAACTACCGGCTTGGCACGCTGGCGCACTCGTCGGTACAGCTCGATCTGCATCGCACCATCGACACGCTATTCTTGAGCTCCGACCACACCGGCGACGCCGAAGTGTGCTCGCTGTTTCTGCGCCCCGAGTATCGCGGCGAGGCCAACAAACACCTGCGTAACGGGGCGCTGCTTTCCAAAGCGCGCTGGCTGTTTATTGCCCAGTTTCGCGACCGCTTCCCGCAGAAAGTGCTGGCCGAGATGCGCGGCGTGTTCGACGAGAACAACGTTAGTCCCTTCTGGGAGAGCCTGGGGAAACACTTCTTCCCCATGGATTTCAACGAAGCCGACCGCTTGACCGGCCTGGGCCAGAAGAGCTTCATCGGTGAGCTGATGCCCAAGTTCCCGATCTACACCACCTTCATGTCGGAAGAGGCGCGGGCGTGTATCGGGCAGGTGCACCGTCACACCCGGCCAGCGCTGGAGATGCTTAAAAAAGAGGGGCTGCGCTGGGAAGGCTATATCGACATTTTCGATGGTGGCCCCACAGTGGAGGCCTACATCGATGACGTGCGGGCGATTCGCAACTCGCAGCTTTATCAGGTGGAAGTCTCCTCTAACGCGCCGCAAGAGAGCGTTAGCCGCTGGCTGGCGGCATCTACCCAGATGCTGAACTTTACCGCGAGCTGGATCGGCCGTGGCCCTGCCGACAGTAGCACGATCGTGCTCACCCCCGATGAGGCCGATCGGCTAGGGGTTTCCACCGGCGACGCCGTTCGCCTGCTGGAAACCTAACATGAACGCCTGGAACGTCCCTCTACCCGTGCGAACGACGACAAAAATTCAGTAAAGGAGAGCATGATGCACACCGAGAACATGCATGCCCAGCAGCAACAACTGATCAACGGCACTTGGGTCGTCGGCAACGCCGAGCCTTTTACCAAGCATGATCCGGTGGCGGGTATGCTGCTTTGGCAAGGAGCGGCAGCTTCCAGCAGCCAAGTCGGCGCTGCGGTGGAGGCGGCGCGAGCGGCATTCCCGGCCTGGGCACGTACGCCTTTTGCTGAGCGTCAGGCGCTGGTTGAGCGGTTTGTCGAGGTCGTCACCGCTCGACGAGAAGACTTAGCTATTGCCATTGCCTCGGAAACCGGCAAACCGCTGTGGGAAGCTCGTACCGAAGCAGGTGCGATGATTGGTAAAATCGCGCTCTCTATCAAGGCCTACCACGAGCGCACCGGGGAGCGTGAAAAAGCCGTCGGCAGTGCCAAAGCGGTCCTTCGTCATCGCCCCCACGGCGTCATGGCAGTATTTGGCCCCTATAACTTCCCTGGCCACCTGCCCAATGGCCATATGGTGCCCGCCCTGTTGGCGGGTAACACCGTGGTGTTCAAGCCCAGCGACCAAACCCCGCTCACCGCGGATCTCACCCTGCAGTGCTGGATAGAAGCCGGGCTACCTGCTGGGGTGATCAACCTCGTGCAGGGCGGTGTGGCCGTGGGACAGGCGCTCTCTGCCCACCCCGGTATCGACGGTCTGCTGTTTACCGGCAGTGCCAAAGTGGGTGGCATGCTGCAGCAGCAGTTTGCCGGGCAGCTGGATAAAATCCTCGCGCTGGAATTAGGCGGCAACAATCCGCTGGTGGTGAAGGATGTGGAGGATGAGCGCGCTGCCGTGCTGACGATTCTCCAGTCGGCGTTTCTCTCAGGGGGGCAGCGCTGCACTTGCGCCCGCCGCTTGATGGTGCCCCAAGGCGAGGTGGGCGACCGCCTCATCGATGCGCTTTCGGATGCCATCGCCAAGCTGCACGTGGCGGGGCAGTTCGACGAGGAGCCTGCGCCGTTCTATGGCGGCTTGGTCAGCGTTGCCGCCGCCGATGGCCTGCTCAACGCCCAGGATGAACTGGAAGCCATGGGCGGCACCGTGATTAACCGTATGCAGCGCCTCAAGGAGAATACCAGCCTGCTCAGCCCCGCGCTGATCGACGTGACGGGTTTGAACGTGCCCGACGAGGAGCACTTCGGCCCGCTGCTGAAAGTCCATCGCTATACGGATTGGGATGAGGCGCTTGCCCTGGCCAACGACACCCGCTATGGCCTGTCGGCTGGGTTGATCGGGGGCGAGCAGGCGGATTGGGACGACTTCCTGCTGCGTATCCGCGCCGGTATCGTCAACTGGAACCGCCAGACCACCGGTGCCTCGGGCGATGCGCCCTTCGGCGGCGTGGGCGACAGCGGCAACCACCGCCCCAGTGCCTACTACGCCGCAGACTACTGCGCTTACCCGGTCGCCTCCATGGAGGCCGAAAGCCTGGAAATGCCCGAAACCCTGCCACCGGGAGTCCATCTATGAGCCTGAACAGCATCCGGGAAGTCAACTTCGATGGCTTGGTAGGGCTTACCCACAACTACTCGGGGCTTGCCCACGGCAACGTGGCCTCCATGAGCCACGGCGGCTTGGTTTCGAACCCCAAAGAGGGTGCGCTGCAGGGGCTGGCCAAGATGAAATCGCTGATGGACGCGGGCTACGCCCAGGGTGTTTTGCCGCCGCAGCAGCGCCCCGATTTGGGCGCGCTGCGCGACTTGGGCTTCAGCGGCAGCGACCGTGAGATGCTGGCACGTGCCGCGACACAAGACCCTCAACTTTTGCGAGCCGTGTGCTCGGCGTCCAGCATGTGGACCGCCAACGCGGGCACCATTACGCCTAGCGTGGATGCACCCGATGGTCGGATGCACATTACCCCGGCCAACCTGCAGTCGAGTTTCCACCGCTACCTGGAGCCGCGCACCACGGGGCGCGTGCTCCAGGCGATTTTCCGCGATGAGCAGCACTTCGCCCACCACCCGGTGCTGCCCGCCACCCCCGCGTTTTCCGATGAAGGGGCGGCCAACCACACCCGGCTGTGCGGTGAGTATGGCGAGCCCGGCGTGCACCTGTTCGTGTATGGCCGACAGGCGTTTGGCGGCGGGCGGAACGAGCCCAAGCGTTATCCGGCCCGGCAAACGCTGGAAGCCAGCCAGGCGGTGGCCCGCCAGCACGGGCTGAGCGACGCCCAGACCGTATTTGCTCAGCAGCATCCCGAGGCCATCGATGCCGGGGTGTTCCACAACGATGTGATTGCCGTGGGCAACGGCCCGGTGCTGCTCTACCACGAAATGGCATTTCTTGATGAAGAGCACACGCTTAACGAGCTGCGCGCCAAGATGAGCACGCCGCTGATTCCTGTCCGGGTGCCGGTGGAAGCGGTGAGCATGGAAGACGCGGTAGCGTCGTACCTGTTCAACTCGCAACTGCTCTCCAACCCGGATGGCACCATGACCCTAGTGGTGCCCAGCGAGTGCCAGGAGCGGGAATCCGTGTGGCGCACGCTGAAGGACTTCATCCTGGCAGGCAATAACCCCATTGGCGAAGTGATCGTCAAGGACGTGAAGCAGAGCATGCGCAACGGCGGTGGCCCCGCCTGCCTGCGTTTGCGCGTGGTGCTCAGCGAGGCCGAGCGGGCTGCCCTCAGCGGTCGGGTACTGCTCGATGATGCGCTTTACGACGACCTCACCGCCTGGGTGAGCCGCCACTACCGCGACCGCCTCGCCACCGACGACCTGGCCGATCCGCAGCTCGCGACGGAGGTGCTCACCGCGCTGGATGAGCTGACGCAGCTGCTGAACATTGGCTCGGTGTATCCCTTCCAGTTGGGGTAACGGTTGCAGGTCCTTCATCCACCTTTTGTCGGCGATAGAGCGAGAAGCTATGACGCCGGTATTCCGCGCGACGAACGATAGGACCTTTGCTGAAACGCTCATTCGTCGCAACATGACGGCTTACTACGAACGGTTGGGATGGCACTGGGATACCCAACTGTTCGCTAAGCAGTGGGGCGAGATGGACAGCATCGAACTCTGCGTGAACACCTCGCGCGTCGGGCTGCTGTGTCTTTATCGCGACGACACTGCTTACGACATTCGCGAATTGCAGATCGATCCTCCATGGCAGCGGCGAGGGTTAGGTACGGCGGCCATCCATTACGTCGAGGATCTCGCTCGGCAGGCCGACGTCGCCTCACTGCGTCTGCGCGTGTTTCGTATCAACCCTGCCCGCCATCTCTATCAGCGCCTGGGGTTTCGAGTGTGTCGAACCGACGGCGATGTCATCACCATGCAGCGAACACTGCGTTAAATCACCGTCTCCCGTCGGTCATCTCTGTGTCCTGACGGCTGCCCTCGATGGACGCCTGTTGGGCAACATCCTCCCTGTCAGGGCAAGCGCTTTCCTTTATATGAATTTTATTCATTTTTAGTTGAGTCGATATCGCTTTTCATTCATCTGTGTGGTCTGGCATAAAGGGCGCATTCGTTTCGACGGGAGCTGAACGTTCACTGGCAGCGCCGTCGCCAATCTCGACCAACAGGGTGCCTGTTCGCGATGAGCTACGACTTTACCTTCGACATCAAGCGCGTCCGGTTCGACGAACACTACCGTCCTGCCGAGAGCACGCGTACCACGACCAACTTCGCTAACCTCGCCAGGGGGGAGCGCTGCCAGGAAAACCTGCGTAACGCGCTGACCATGATCGGCAATCGCTTCAATACCCTGGCCCATTGGGATAACCCCAAGGGAGATCGTTATGCCGTCGAGCTGGAGATCATTACCGGTGAGCTGAGCGTGGCGGCTGAAGGCACTACCTTCCCGGCGATCGAGATGTTGAAGACGACCATCATCGATCGGCATCTCGACAAACGCATCGAGGGCATGACGGGAAATAACTTCTCCTCCTACGTCCGCGACTACGACTTCAGCGTGTGGCTCTCGGAGCACAACAAGGAGCGGTCGGAATTTGGTATTCCGGAGGGGTTTGGCGATCTTCACGGCAAGCTGTTCAAGCGTTTCGTCGACTCCGAGGCGTATCGATCCGTTGCCAGCAAGGCGCCGGTGATCTGTCTCAGCGTTTCCAGCAACAAGGTGTATCGCCAGACGGAAAATCGCCACCCGGTGCTGGGCGTCGAATACGTGAACGACACATCGTCACTCACGGATTTCTATTTCGCCAAGATGGGCCTGCAGGTGCGTTATTTCATGCCGCCCCATAGCGTGGCACCGCTGGCGTTCTACTTTTCCGGCGATCTGCTGGCCGATTACAGCGATCTCGAACTGATCAGCGCCATCAGCACCATGGAGACGTTCCAGAAGATCTATCGTCCAGAAATTTACAACGCTAACTCGGCGGCGGGTAAGGTCTATCAACCGCACCTGACCCATCAGGACTACTCGTTGACCCGCATCGAGTACGACCGCGAAGAGCGCAGCCAGCTGGCCGTCGAGCAGGGCAAGTTTGCCGAGCGCTACTTCATCGAACCTTTCCGTCACGTGCTCGAGCGCTGGTCGGCCGATGTCGCCCTTTGATTCACTGTTTACCAAGGATATTGCTATGAAGACATTGCTGCCCACATCGACGGCCGGAAGCCTGCCCAAGCCCGCTTGGCTGGCCGAACCCGAAAAACTCTGGTCGGACTGGAAGCTGCAGGGCGAGGAGCTGACCCAAGGCAAGCAGGATGCACTGCGGGTATCGCTGCACGATCAGCGCTTGGCGGGCATCGACATCGTCAGCGACGGTGAGCAGACTCGCCAGCACTTCGTCACCACCTTCATCGAGCACTTGAACGGCGTCGATTTCGAGCAGCGCGAGATCGTCAAGATCCGCGACCGCTACGACGCCAGCGTGCCCTCGGTATTGGGTCCCGTATCGCGGGAAAAACCGGTCTTCGTCGAGGATGCCAAGTTCCTGCGCCAGCAGACCGACCAGCCCATCAAGTGGGCGCTCCCCGGGCCCATGACCATGGTCGACACGCTCTATGACGGCCACTACAAGAGCCGCGAAAAGCTGGCCTGGGAGTTCGCCAAGATCCTCAACCAGGAAGCCCGTGACCTGGCAGCGGCGGGCGTGGACATCATTCAGTTCGATGAGCCCGCCTTCAACGTTTTCTTCGATGAGGTGAACGACTGGGGCATCGCCGCCCTGGAGAAAGCTATCGCAGGGGTCGAGTGCGAGACCGCCGTGCATATCTGCTACGGCTACGGCATCAAGGCCAACACCGATTGGAAGAAGACCCTCGGGTCGGAGTGGCGCCAGTACGAAGAGATCTTCCCCAAGCTGCAGGCGTCGAACATCGACATCGTTTCGCTGGAGTGCCAGAACTCCCACGTGCCGATGGAGCTGATCGAGCTGATTCGCGGCAAGAAGGTGATGGTCGGGGCCATCGACGTGGCTACCCACGCCATCGAGACGCCGGAAGAGGTCGCCGACACGCTGCGCAAGGCGCTGCAGTTCGTCGATGCCGACAAGCTCTACCCCTGCACCAACTGCGGTATGACGCCCCTGCCTCGTGAAGTCGCCCAGGGTAAGCTGCAGGCGCTGAGCGCTGGCGCAGCGATCGTGCGGCAGGAGATTTCTCGATAGTCGGCTTGGCCATTAGGCGGGTGATGACCCCCATGCATTGGGACACAGAGAGTGATACAGGCTGACTAGCATTTCCGCTTGGGTATCCTCGTTCCAGCGCTGGGCGTAGATGCGGCCTCGCTGGGCGAGGCGTGTGCGAAGGGCGTCATCGTCGAGCAGCCGGTTGATCTGTTCGGCGAAGTGGCTACGGTGTTCTTCGGCAATTAGGCAGCCCTCGTCCTGCTGTAGAACATCCTGGGTGCCCATGATGGCGGTCGAGACGACGGGGGTGCCCAGCGCCAAAGCTTCCAGTAACACCAAGCCTTGAGTTTCGGTACGCGAGGCAAACACGAAGACGTCGGCTGCTCGATAGGCGTCCTGTAGCGCGCCATCGCGTGGCAGGTAGCCTAGGAAGTGAACGGAATTTAAAAGCCCCGCGTATTCGGCCTGCTGCTTGAGCGATGCCAAGGCAGGGCCCTCGCCCACGACCGCCAAGTGGGTCTCTGGGTGGTGCCGATGCACTTCGGGCAGCATATCGATCAAAAAACCGATGTTCTTCTCGTGTGCCGCACGCCCCACGAAGAGCAGTAGTCGACCGTGCTTCGGAAGGCCGTGGCGCTCACGAAAGTGGGCGCCCACGGTTTGCGTGGTAAAGCGGGTAAGCGATAAACCCGTGGCGATGGTGGCGACGGACGTACGAACGCCATAGGCATTCAGTGCGGCAGCCATGGCCGATGACGGCGCCACGACGGTCGCGAGTTGCTGGCACTGGTGTACCGAAAAGCGCCTAGCGGCAAAACGCAGGCAGCGGCGGGGTAGCCACGGCAAATAGTGGTGCAAATACTCTTCGAACAGCGTGTGGTAGGTGCCGATCACAGGGATCCCAAGCCGTTTGCTCAGTGCCACGCCCGCGTAGTGGGCCACGAAGGGCGTGTGGATATGAATTAGGTCAAATTCGTTGGCTTGCAGTCTCGTCGCCAGCGCCATGATGGCGCGGTAGCGCATCATGCGGTCTTCCGGGTCGCCGAGCACCCCGCGCGAGTCGATGCGCCAAATCTGAGGCCCCGCCTCGTCGTGGTCGGTGTAGCGAGGGCAAATGAGGTTCACCTGATGTCCCTGGCGTTCCAGCGCCCCCCGAAAGCTTTCGATCGACGTCGACACGCCGTTCACCCGCGGGAAATAGACGTCGGAAAGCATTAAAATCTTCATCATGAACGACTTAACGGCTAGGGTGGCTGCCAGTATGGCAACGCGCCGTGACACCGCCATGACAGCTGTGGTGGTGTCGACTTCTTTTCATCATGATGGATATGACATGCGACGTATTTTTGTGCTGCCCACGTCCTGGGCGGGCTGGGGGCTTTTCATTGCCTTTATGATGCTGGTGCTAGCAGGCACATGGCCGGTGATCGGCCTGGTCAATCGGGCTACGCTGGTAATGGGGCTGCCGCTGATGGTGGTGTGGAGCTATGTGATCATCCTCTCCTGCGTAGCGGTCATGCTGGTGGGCAATCGCATTGTAGAGCGAGACGATCATGAATAGTGCCTGGCCGTTAGTGATCACGCTGTTATACGTGGCCACCGCGATGTTGATCGGCCTTCGCGCACGGGCGGGGCGCTCTATGAATACGCTAGAAGAGTGGGGCGTGGCTGGGCGCAGTATGGGTCCAGTGACCCTCTACTTACTGATCGCGGCGGGCAGTGTGAGTGCTTACACCTTCATGGGCGCACCGGGCTGGGCCTACTCCAAGGGCGTGGCGGTATTTTATGTGGCGGTTTATTTGGCCTATTTAGCGCTGGTGGCGTGGTACTTCGGGCCGAAGGTGTGGCAGTTCGGCGAGCAGTTTGGCCATGTGACCCAAGCAAGCGCCATTGCCGACCGTTATCAAAGCCCTGCGCTAGGGGCGCTCTCCGCGCTGGTGATGGCGGTGGGCTCGGTGGCCTACGCAGTGCTACAAACCATTGGTTCCGCTTATATCCTGTTTGTTATGAGCGGCGGGTTGATACCCGTTTGGCTAGGCGTGCTGTTGGTGCTGACTTGTATAGCCGTGTATCTCTACGCCAGCGGGCAGCGGGCGATAGGCCGCACTAACGCGTTCCAGGGTGTGCTGATGCTGGCGGTGGCCTGGGCGGTAGGCCTGTGGGCCGTACACAGCGCCACCGGCGGGCTGAGTGTTGCCGGGGTGTTCGAACGTATCGCTGCCGAGCACCCTGAGTTTTTGACCCTACCCGGCGCAGGTGGCGATATGAGTGTTAGCTTCTGGACCACATCGATTATCGTGTCGATGCTGTCGTTCATGCCCCCAGTGTGGACGCAGTGGATGAGCGCTTCATCAGCGCGCACCCTGCGTCGTAGCGCAACGTGGCTGCCTACCTATTACGTGGTGATTCTGCCCATGGTGGTGGTGGGTTTCATCGGTATTTTCTCTCTGCCGGAGCTGGCGCGGGCAGATACCGTGGTGCTGGAATACGCCATGCAGCACTTGCCCGTGGTGCTGGTGGGGCTGCTGGGCGCGGGTACCCTGGCGGCTTCCATGTCCTCCAGCGAGCCATTCATTCACTCGGTTTCTCTCTCGGTGAGCAAAGACGTGCTGCAGCCGCTTTTGAAGCTCTCGGAGGGTGACACCGCCCAGTTGGCGCGGCTTTTGATTCTACCCATCATGTTCTTGCTGATTGCGCCGCTGGCGATTGCCGAGCCGGGTAGCCTAGTAATGATCCTGCTGGTAGGGCTTGGTTTTGCGTCGCAGGTGTTGCCTGCGTTCATTGGTATGTTCTTTTGGCCTCGCGCCTCTAGGTTGGGCGTTATGGCGGGCATTTTGGGCGGTTTTGTAGTGACGGTGGCATTCACCACGCTATGGCGACACCCGCTCGGCATTCATGCCGGTTTTTGGGGGCTCATGGTCAACTTGCCGCTGTTCGTGCTGGTGTCGCTGGTGACGCCTGCTACGCGTGAAGAGGTGGTCGAGCGTTTCTTTCGCATTTCAGCCCCTCGCGGACTGACGCGTTTGGGCAGACGGGTGTCTTAATCTGTTAACGTCCATCGTCTACGCTTATCTCAGAGCGTTTTAA
Source organism: Halomonas sp. MMH1-48 (assembly GCF_022348105.1). NCBI lineage: Bacteria > Pseudomonadati > Pseudomonadota > Gammaproteobacteria > Oceanospirillales > Halomonadaceae > Halomonas > Halomonas sp. MMH1-48. Next base: position 5,954 of record NZ_JAKRFL010000021.1, on the reverse strand, counting down.
TGCACTGACAAAGGCACTGCAATGAGCCATGCATTGACTGGACATAACCGCCCTCAACAGGTCATCGAGGCCATTCAACAGGCGAATGCGTCGCTGAGCGCGGCGCATCGGCAGGCGAAATACGCCAAAATGGCAGCCTCTCCTTATCGTTTCTTTCGCGGTTCCAACCATCTGTATTGGCAGGATGTTTGGCACGACTGGCGCTTCGCGCTGTTCGGCGGCTGGCCCAATACTCAAACATGGCTACAAGGCGATGCCCATGCCTACAACTTTGGCGCTTACGGCCATCACGATGACCAAGTACGCTACGGCATGGATGACTTCGATGATGCGCTCATTGGGGATTATCAGTACGACGTGTGGCGGCTGGCTATCAGTCTCGTGTTGGATGCCTGTGAGAACGCTGAGTTAAGCTCCAAAGCGGTGGATAAAGCGCTCAAAAAATTGCTGGAAGGCTACATAGAGACGCTGAGTGCGTACCGTGATGAAGAGCGGCCGATTTATGCGGTAACGCTCGACAGCGCGAAAGACCCGCTCAAATCCTTTATGGGTAAAGTAGCCGATAAACAAAGCCGGGCGCGCATGCTGGAGAAGTGGACGACTCTTGACCCCGACAAAGGACGTCACTTTGCCGAGCGCCCCGGCAAGCTCGCCAATCTGCCTGCCGATGTAGCAAGCCAGCTACGCCGCATCATCGAGCAGGAGTACCAGCAAACGCTGCAGCACCCCATCAAGGAGAGCGACCCGCAGCACTTCTTCGTCAAAGACACCGCACGGCGTTTGGATGCCGGCACCGGGTCGCTGGGCGTCGAGCGATACTACGTGCTGATCGAAGGCGGGGCAGATCACGAGCACGACGATGTGATCCTAGACATCAAAGAGCAGGTCACGCCAGAAGCCTACCGCCTGATGGACAAAGCGCAGCAGCAGGCGTGGCGCAAGCTATTTCCCAATGAAGGCATTCGCCATGCCGCGGCGTTCCATGCCATTGCCGAACACCCGGATGCCTACCTTGGCTGGTTGACCATGAACGGCAAGGTGTTTTCGGTACGCGAGCGATCACCGTTCAAAAAAGACTATCCCACCCATAATCTTTCTGGCGGTAAAGCCTACCGCAAGCTGGCACGGCAGTGGGGTGAGATTCTGGCCCGGGAACACCTGCGCGGCGCGCAGGCGCTTAACCGAGGCAAAGCCGCACCGTTTGCCAACGCGGTATGCCAGCGATTAGAAGGGCGTGAGGAGCAGTTTATTGGCGTGGTCGCAACGCTTGCTAAGGCCTATGCCGACTGTGTTACTCAAGACTACCAAGTGTTCATGGAGCATTTTCAAGCCAACGACACGGCATTATAGGTTGAGTAGTGCCGTGCCAGTGGCTTAATACGTAACGCGTTAGCTGCTACTGGCACCACCGACGATGCCACTTCTCAAGCCGCTTTCCTGACCGGAGCGGCTTTTTAAATGATGAGACACGGTGTCTTCTGGGGAGCCTGCCATTTCCCGGAACATGCCCATGGAGCCCAGCAGAGCCGAAGACTCATACGGCACGAACACGCGCTCGCCGTCTTTCGCCATGGTGGGCAACACTTTGATATAGCTTTGGCCAAGCAGGTAACCTACCACCGTGCGCTTGTTCTCTTCGCTATCGCCAATAGCGCTCAGCACCAGCTTGATGGACTCCTGCTCACCCTGGGCGCGCAGAATGGCAGACTCTTTATCGCCCTGGGCATTCAAGATGGCGGATTCACGCTGGCCTTGGGCCATGGCAATGGCGGCCGATTTTTCACCCTCGGCTTCGGTCACGGTGGCGCGACGCTTCCGCTCGGCGGCCATCTGTAGGCGCATGGCCGACTCGACCTCTTCCGGCATGGCGATATCCTGCACTTCCACCCGGGAGATCTTGACGCCCCACTTGGAGGCAGGCTCTTCCATCGCCGCCTGAATCTCGTTGTTGACCTCCGCGCGGGACTCGAACAGTTTATCCAGCTCCATCTTACCGACCACCGAACGGAGCGTGGTTTTCGCCAATACCTCGACGGCTTGGCTCATGTTTTCGACTTCATAGACCGCCCGCTTGGGATCGATGATTTGGTAATACAGCGCGCCATTGATGCGCACGGTGACGTTGTCCGTGGTCACCACGGGCTGGCCGGGGAAATCCATCACCGTCTCGCGGCGGTCGATGCGGGTCTCATCGGTGGTGATGGCGGTGTACTCCTCGCCCATTTTGCGATAGCGCAGCATAGTGATGGCGCGGGGCTGTTCGATGAACGGAATGATGATGTTGATACCGCTCTCCAGCACGCGGTGAAAAGAGCCGAGACGCTCGATCACCATCACTTCCGATTGGCGAACGATCACCAAGCCTTTCGAAATGATCAAAATGCCGATGACGACGATGATCAGGCTAATCAGTAGGCCGGGGCTTATCGGTAAATCCATGTCAAGACTCCTGGGTGTTGGGGGTGGCGCGTGAACGATCATCCGTGTCGGATGGCGTTAAGGTGACCAGCGCGGTCGTGCCTTCAAAGCGTTTGAACACGACCTGCGTGCCTTCGGGCAGCTCGGTTTGGCCACTTTCGAGCACACGTAAACGGAAAAAATCGCCGTTTACTTTAATGCCGGTGGCCTGATCATACTCGCGTAAAAGCGTGGTATAGCGGTTGCCTTTTTCGACGCCGGTACCGGTGGTGCCGTAGGCAACCCCTTTGGGGGAGAAGCGTGGCCGAATCACCATCACGCCCACCGGCACCATCACGCCGGCAAAGATGCCCATGCTGAGCAACTGCCAGGGCAGCGATAGCCCCAATGCCGTGACGGCGGCGGTCAGCGCCGCCGCGATGCCGAGCGCCAGCAGCACCATGGCGCCCGAGGTCAGTTCGGCAAGACTCAACAGCAAGGCGAGCACCAGCCAGCTGTAAGCAGGGTTCCAATCCATATTGACTCCATGAATGACGAAAAAGATTGTTTAACAGAGTAACGCACTTAGCCCATATTGACCTGTGGGCTGCCTATAGGTTTTACACTTCGTTCGGCTTTATTGGTAAGTGTTAATGGTTGTGACACGCGATCACGCGTTCCTTCATCAGGAGAAGTCTATGTCTCGTTATGTTGCACTTCGGGCGGTGTCTGCAAAGCCACGTGTGATGCCGGTACTGAGCCTTTGTTTGCTGTCAGGCTTTTTTAATCTCCTCGAATAGCTATGCGCACCATCACACAGAAGAGGGGCATGGCGGCCATCAGCAGCATGGGGGAGAGCACAGCGCTACCCATAGCGACAACCCTGCTGTTATCGCTTATCGAGCCGCAAATGATCGCATGCACAACGATATGAATATGGCGTTTACCGGCCAACCCGACGTGGACTTTGCGCAGGGCATGATTCCACACCATGAGGGCGCTATCGCCATGGCAGAAATTGTGCTGGCGCACGGCGAAGATGACGAAATTCGTCAACTGGCCGAGGACATTATTGCCGCCCAAGAGAGTGAAATTGCTTTCTTGAAAGCGTGGTTGGCTAGGAAAGGGTATTAATTGTCGACTTTATTCTTCAGGTTGATCAATCCCTCGCCACGTTATAAACCTGTAACCACCAACAAGCTGTGAGGGTTGTCGATTTCGATAAGTCATCTCTTCGGGCTGCTTGTCATGCAATCCATAAGCAAACAGCAGCCCTACTGGCTCGGGTAGCTCAGGTGGCGATTCTTCCCTTGTCCACTGATACCACCTGTTAGCTAATTGCGAGTGGTGACGAAGCGTCGCTCGCGCATGCAAATAGGTATTCCTGTCTGATGAACGTTCGCGCCGACGTATATCCCTCGCCTCGCTGTCAACATCTTCGAGCCAGCTCCAAGACTGCTTTAATGAGTCTATAGCTGCATCAATCTCGGCTTGCTCCGCCCTCTGAAGTGACCACTCTTCTTGCTCTCCTGAGATAGACGCCACCAGTGAGCCAATGGTGCGATGGTAATAACGGTTAGGCAGCGCATCTTCGCGTGCTTCTAGAGCAGCCAGTGTGTCCTGATAGTCGCGGTAACGTTGCGCTAGCCAGGCCAGATAAACCAGGGTATGGAAGCGAAAGTTTTCACCTGTAGGACTGCGTCGAGAATTGGTATATCGTTGATAGTGGCGGGCCAAAGCGGGTAATGAATAGCCTTCGATTTCATCATTTAGCTCAAACAGTTGAGCAGTAAATTCGTTCTGTTCTCTCAGCGTGTCCAGCGGCGGAAAAGGCACGCCAGCAATAGTGGCACGGCGATACATGCGGTGCAGGGCGGCACGCGATAATTCTGCGCTAGCTTTCTGTTCGTCGGCTACTAGGCCACCGCCAATATCTTCGCTAATGCCGGGGCACAGTTCTTCATGCCACTGCGAATTTTCCACTCCGAGCGGACGGCAGCGGCGATAAAAACGGCGCTCGTGAGCGGCGATCAAATGCAGTGCCCGCTGGCAGCCTGGGTGAAGCTCACCACCATCATCAAGCACCGGGGTCAACGGGTGAAACCAATCCAACGGCCCCATCTCGGCATGTGTACGGTCCACACAGTCCAACAAGCCTACAAATACGACCTCCACATCGCTGTCCTGATAAACAAAACGTTCGCCATCCTGATCGCACACTTCATCCAGAAGCCGCCGTACAAATGCTTTAGCCATGGCGGCACCAAAATCGAAGCCAAAGACAGAGACGCGTATTCGGGCCAACGGTAGCTCACTGTGTTGCTTAACATCAGCAACGCTGTTGTGGAAATCGCGAACAGCGGAGGAGAGGCGGGTGTGACTCCCGCTCATCAACAGGTTAGCGGCAATGGAAGTGTCCCTGATAGGTGCAGCGGCTTCAATACCCGTGCGAATAGCGGCATCCCGAGCCGATTTTATCCAGTTCCAGGGTTGAGTGATGGATACTTTAAATGAACGCCCAAAAACCTCGTACCAGCGCCCCGAACCACCACCAGAGAGAACTTCTTTTGCGGCATCTGCGCCACTGGAACGTAGCTGTCCTGCGCCCGTTCCGACGGCTTCGCCAGGAAAGCGGTGCGCAGCACCCACCACATCATCTGATAGGCTGGAGTCGAAAGACGTTCCAAGACCGGAGTAATAATGCTTACGGAAAGCATTGCCTACGTGATCATCCTGCTCACGCAAATGGGCTTCAAACATCGCTGATATATTACTAACTTTACCAGTTAAAACATCATCAGAAATGTTTCGGTTTATTCCATCAAAGAAAAACCCCATATCTAAGAATTTACGGCAATCAGCTCCAAATTCGATGTAATTATTACCTTTGTTACGAGAATTGAACGCCTGAAGGTTTTCTAATGTTTCTTCATTCATCGCGTCTTTCCTCCTCACTACGGTACTGGTCTAGCTTTGGAGACCTGATGTTAGAGCTCCAAATCAAGTCAACTTTATTATTCGACAGGAAATGAACATGCAAATACTGGTCTGTTTTATTATGTTCGGGCATAGGCATAGTGACTCTATGGATTTCTTGCTCTAAGCCCTGCCTTTTCTGTTCACCCGTCACGCTCAAAATCCATTCCACCTCGACAGTATCCCCCTTAAAAGACCAGCAGCAGGTTGTTCCTCCATTACCGCCATAGTTACCATCTACAAAGTATCTACCTAGGGGACGATCAGTATGGTTGTATCCAACCAAACTTCCTTTCTTAGACGTATTAGAAAGCATGCTCCAGGCTAGCCATATCATGACTATTCCAGCTAATACCACCTGAAGCCATAGAGGGATTAAACGCATATAACGGCTTATTGCCCAGCGAACTAACATGGTAATTGATTCCTTTTTTTCATAATAAATTCCGAACAGTGCGATGCCTGTCAAGCTTGTTGGAACCTGGAATCAGGCGGCTTCTAATCGCTGATCGCGTTGAACCAGCGGGTCTTCCCGGTCCGGGTTCAGCCAGACCGTCCGGCGCGGTGTCCAGTTCCGAGTG
>NZ_JAKRFL010000020.1:0-57589 GCF_022348105.1 Halomonas sp. MMH1-48 | reverse complement strand
GCCACTCGGAACTGGACACCGCGCCGGACGGTCTGGCTGAACCCGGACCGGGAAGACCCGCTGGTTCAACGCGATCAGCGATTAGAAGCCGCCTGATTCCAGGTTCCAACAAGCTTGACAGGCATCGTCTGTCTCAGTTCTAGATTTATGAAAAAGCTCACCATTAACCTTAAGCAGATCGATAGCTTTCATCTTCTCTCCAGTGAATTTCTATTTAAGCCATAAAAATCAAAGGCAATCATAAACAGCACTTCAAACCTTTAATTCCCTGCTGCTCATACACTTTATTAACAAATTCAGCTTAGGTCACGCGTTCGGTTAATTTTTCTGCAGTGCCTGATTGGCCTGCGCGGCGTTATTGGCACCGCGTTGCGGTGCTTCGCGGGTGCCTCACTTCGTTCGTTACGCCGCGCTACGGGGTTGATGGCGTTATCGTTGGAGTGGTGGCTGGATCATCGCGCGCTGAAGCGCCCTCCCACATCTGTCACCTCTCACACCTGTTACCCCCCAACCTGTTATCTCTCAGATGATGCATCCCCCACATCTGTTATCTCACCTTCCCCCATCACTTCTTGCGACTAGCCTTCTCGCGCAAACCCGATTAGCCTGCTAACTCAACCAGTAAGGGATTGAGATGCAAGAGACGACGAGGCGGCAGCGCTTGGCGGGGGTGTTGGTGCTGCTGGGGCTTTTGGCACAGATTTTGGGCTTTACCGGGGCGGTGCCGACCGCGCAGGCGGTGAGCTATTTGCTGTGGGCGGCGGTGGCGCTGCTGTGGCGGGATATTCCCAAGCGTTCGCGCCTTCAGGCGGGGGTGTTGATTGCCCTGGGTGTGGTGATGCTGGTGGTGGCGCAAACCGTGTATGGCGCGGCGGTGAACTGGCCTGCCATGCTGCAGGGGAACGTGTTCGTGGCTTCCATGCTGGTGGGCGTGAGTTTTATCTCGCTGATTGGCACCCAGGGCAACAAGCGTGCCCCGGGTAAGCGGGTAACAGGGGCGGACGGCGTGCTGCGCACTTGGCTGGGGGTTCATTTTCTTGGCACGATTTTGAATCTATCGACGGTGTTCATGGTGGGCGACCGCTTGGCCCGCCGTGCGCCGTTGACCACACCTCAGCTTTTGGCGCTGAACCGGGGGCTCTCCAGCGCCGCGCTTTGGTCGCCCTTCTTTGCCTCCATGGCGGTGGTGATTGCCCTGGTGCCGTCGGTGCAGTACGCCCAAATTGCCGTGGTGGGTTTTCCGATGGCGATGCTCTCGGGGCTATTGACCACGCTGGAGCTGCGGCGGCGGTTTGATTTAACCGAGGTGGATGGTTTTTCGCTATCGCCGCGTAGCCTGCTGATGCCAGCGGGCATGGCGGCGCTGGTGATGCTGTTTCACTTCTGGATCACGCCGTCACTGACCATCGTCAGCATCATTACCTTTTTACTGCCGGGGGTGGCGCTGTTAAGCAACCTGCAGGAAGGGCCGCGCTTTACCCTGCGGCGTATTCGCCAGCATACCGTGACCCGCCTGCCCGCCATGCGTGGGGAAATCTCGCTATTCCTAGCGGCAGGCTTACTGACATTGGGGCTTTCGACGCTGGTGGCCGCCGCTGCGGGCGATGAATGGACGCTGTTTGCCCGCTTTGGCACCTGGCAGGCCATGGCCAGCTTTGCCGCCATTACGCTGAGCGCGCTGGCGGGGCTACACCCGATTATTGGCGTTTCGGTGCTGGCGTCTATTTTGGATTTGAGCGGCGGCGAGCAAACGCTGTTCGCCTTCGTGGCGCTGAGCGCCTGGGCGGTGGGCACCAGCGTGGGGCCGCTCTCCGGTATCAATCTTTCACTGCAGGGGCGCTATGGGGTGAGCGGGTATCGCATGATGAAAGACAACCTGCCCTACGCGGCGATGATGAGCCTGCTCTCGCTGGGGGCGATCGCAGGCTTGGGCGCTTGGCTGGGTTAACCATCAGGTTTCGATGATTTTATTGGGGAAGCGGTAGAAGTAGCGGTGGCCGCACTGGTGGCAGGGTTCCAGCCGGGCGACTTCGTTGAGCATCACCTGGGCATCGCAGTGGGTGCAGGCCATCAAGCCAGGGGCGGCCATTTCGCCTTCGCAGTAGTCGGCGCGGGCGGCTTCCAGGTCATCCTCGAAGCGTTCGCGCTCGACGATGCTGCGGTCGGCAATCGAGAGTAGCGATTCCGCCACGCGTCGGGAGAGCTGGTCGATGTCGATCCCTAGCCAGCTTGCCACCTGCTTGCCGGTATCGGCCATGTAGTAGCGCATGTCTTTCAGGTCGCGCTCTACCCAGGCGCGTAGCAGGGCCAGCTCGTCTTTGGTGTACTCTTCCAGCTCGGCTTCGAAGGCAACGGCGTCGTCCAAATCCTTTTGCAGGTTGTCCCAAGTGAGCTCGTTGGCGCCATCTTGCATGCGCTCTAACAGGCGCTCGTAGCCTTCGCGAAGGCGGTGATCGTTATGTTTTTCCATGGGTCCTCTCCTTTTGTCGCCACAGGTGCTGCCTATCATCGGCTAGCCGTTCAAGGATACACCTGCATAGGATACAATCGACGCTACTTATCTGACAGTCGTCATCTACTATTCACTTTGCGCCCTTTTTGGGCGAATGACCCCAAGGCATTGAAAACACCGATGGACGCACATTACAGCCCCCGTGATATCGAACGTGATGCTCAGCAGTACTGGGACAAACACCAGTGCTTTAAAGCCGTAGAAGACGCCAACCGCGAAAAATTCTACTGCCTATCCATGTTCCCCTACCCCAGCGGCAAGCTGCACATGGGCCACGTGCGTAATTACACTATCGGCGACGTTGTCTCACGTTTCCAGCGCATGCAGGGTAAAAATGTCATGCAGCCCATGGGCTGGGACGCGTTCGGGATGCCGGCGGAAAATGCCGCGATCCAAAATCAGGTGCCGCCTGCCAAGTGGACCTACCAAAACATCGATTACATGCGCAACCAGTTGAAGGCACTGGGGTTTGCCTACGACTGGAGCCGCGAATTCGCCACCTGCGATACCAGCTACTACCGCTGGGAGCAGTGGTTCTTCACCAAGCTGGTGGAGAAAGGGCTGGTCTACAAGAAGATGTCCACGGTGAACTGGGACCCGGTCGACCAAACCGTGCTAGCCAACGAACAGGTCATCGACGGCTGCGGCTGGCGTTCCGGCGCGCCGGTAGAGCGTAAAGAGATCCCGTTGTGGTTCCTGAAGATCACCGACTACGCCGATGAGCTGCTGGCGGATTTGAATAACGTCAAGTGGCCCGAGCAGGTCAAAACCATGCAGCGCAACTGGATTGGTAAATCCCGTGGCGTCGAGCTGAGCTTCGATATCAAAGCCGCCGATGGTAGCGCCTGCGAGCCGCTGGCGGTGTACACCACCCGCCCGGACACGCTGATGGGCGTGACCTACGTAGCCGTTGCCGCCGGTCACCCGCTGGCCAAACAGGCCGCCGAGCAGAGCAGCGAGATCGCGGCGTTCTGTGAAGAGTGCGCCAAAGGCGGCACCTCCGAAGCGGAAATGGCCACCAAAGAGAAGCTGGGCATGGCCACGGGCCATAAAGCCATTCACCCGTTGAGTGGTGAAGAAGTGCCGGTATTCGTCGCCAACTTCGTGCTCATGGAGTTCGGCACCGGCGCGGTCATGGCCGTGCCTGCCCACGACCAGCGCGACTGGGAGTTCGCCACCAAGTACGGTGTCGAGCTGAAGCCGGTGGTCGCCGACGAGCACGGCAACACGCCGGATATCTCCGAAGGTGCGTATGTCGAACACGGCACGCTGATCAATTCCGGCGAGTTCGACGGCCTGGAGTTCCAGGCAGCGTTCGATGCCATTGCCGCCAAACTGGCCGAGCTAGGCCGTGGCGAGGTGAAAACCAACTACCGCCTGCGCGATTGGGGCATTGCCCGCCAGCGCTACTGGGGCGCGCCGATTCCGGTGAAGTACGGCCCGGAAGGCCAAACCGTACCGCTTTCCGATGACGAGCTGCCGGTTGCCCTGCCCATGGAAGTCACCGTGGATGCCTCCGGCTCGCCGCTGAAGAAGATGCCGGAGTTCTCCGAGCTGGGCGACGGCTGGGTGCGTGAAACCGACACCTTCGATACCTTCATGGAGTCCTCCTGGTACTTCGCCCGCTTCTGCTGTGCGGATAACCACGAAGCCATGCTGGACGAGCGCGCCAACTACTGGCTGCCGGTGGATCTCTACATTGGCGGTATCGAGCATGCCATTCTGCACCTGCTCTACGCCCGCTTCTTCCACAAGCTGCTGCGCGATTTCGGCATGGTCGATTCCGACGAGCCGTTCCAGCAGCTGCTCACCCAAGGCATGGTGATCGCCGAAACCTTCTACCGCATCAAAGAGAACGGCGGTAAAGAGTGGTTTAATCCCGCCGATGTGGAAGTGAAGCGCGACGAGAAAGGCCGCCCGCTGAGCGCCATACTGATGAGCGACGGCCAGCCGGTGGAGATGGGCGGCATCGAGAAGATGTCCAAGTCGAAGAACAACGGCGTCGATCCGCAATCGATGATCGACAAGTTCGGTGCCGACACCGTACGCCTGTTCATGATGTTCGCGGCACCGCCCGAGCAGTCGCTGGAGTGGTCGGACTCCGGTGTGGAAGGCGCGCATCGCTTCTTGAAGCGCATCTGGCGTCAAGTCAGCGAGCACTTGGAAGCGGGCACGCCGGGCACACTGAACGTCGACGCACTCGACGACGATCAGAAAGCGCTGCGCCGCAAGACCCACGAAACCATCAAGAAAGCCAGCGACGACATTGGCCGCCGCACCACCTTCAACACCGCCATTGCCGCCGTGATGGAGCTTTCCAACGCGGTGGCCAAGTTCGAGGACACCTCCGAGCTGGGGTTGGCGGTCAGCCGTGAAGCGCTAGAGGCCTGCGTCCTGCTGCTGGCCCCAATCACGCCGCACCTGTGTCACACGCTGTGGCAGCAGTTCGGCCACGAACAGCCGGCCATCGAAGCCCAGTGGCCGGACGTCGACGAAGCCGCCCTGACCCGCGACAGCATCGAGCTGGTGGTACAGGTGAACGGTAAACTTCGCGCCCGCCTGGAAGCTCCGGCCAGCGCTGATAAAGCCGCCATCGAGCAACTGGCGATGGAAAACGATAACGTCCAGCGCCATTTGGAAGGCAAAACGGTTCGTAAGGTGATCGTGGTGCCCGGCAAGCTGGTTAACATTGTGGTGAGTGGATGAATCGCCGTCGCTTCTTGATCCTGAGCACTGCCGCCTCGGTGGCGGTGCTGCTCAGCGGCTGTGGGTTCCGCTTGCGCGGTTCGGAATCCATGCCACGTCTTCCTGCGCTATCGTTAGAGGGCGATGACAATAGCGCTCTCGCTCAGCAGCTTCGCACACGTCTGCAGCAACTGGGCACCGAGGTGACAAGCGGGGCGCCCTGGCGCGTGACGCTGGGCACGCCCTCGCTACAGCAGCGGCCCATCGGCACCGAGGGTCGCGCAAGCCGAGAGCATGAACTAACGCTGAGCACGTCGCTGTCGGTGCAGCAGCGCGACACCGGCGCGTACGCGTTGAACGATGCTACGGTGGCGACCAGCACGCGCATCCGCGTCAGCGATGACGACCTGCTGAACCGGGAGACGCTCTTCCAGGAAGCCCAGCAAACGCTGACCCGCCAGCTTGCCCAGCGCATCATCGAACGGTTGGCCAATCTCGAGGCGCTGCGGTGAAGGTATTTGCCGATCAATTGCCTGCCGCTCTGGCCAAGAAGCTGCCGAAAGCGGTGATCGTGGCGGGTGACGAGCCGCTTCAGCATCGTGACGCCTGCGATGCCGTGCGCGCCGCCGCTCGCCAAGCGGGTATCGAAGAGCGCGAAGTGCTGGACGTGGAGCCCAACTTTGCCTGGGGACGGCTACTGGAAACCGCGAGCAACCTCTCGCTGTTTGCCTCCAATAAACTGTTGGAGCTGCGTTTGGGCAATCAAAAGCTGGGGCAGGAAGGTACCAAAGCGCTGGCGCAGTACGCAGACATGATGGATGGCAGCGATGATTTGCTGCTGGTCAGCATGGGCAAAGTCGATGCCAAGCAGCAGAAAAGCGCCTGGTTCAAGGCGCTGGATAAACACGGCTTGTTCGTGCCCGTTTGGCCGGTCGATGCCTCGCGCCTTGGCTACTGGCTGCGCGATAGGGCCTCGCATCACGGCCTGCAGATCGACCTGGAAGCGGCTCGGCTTTTGGGGGAGCGCACCGAGGGCAATCTGCTGGCGGCGGATCAGGAACTACAGAAGCTGGCGCTGATCTACCCCGCCAACACTCGGCTCAACGTCGAACACATTGCTCAAGGCGTCGAAGACAGCACCCGCTTCGATGTCTTCAATCTGGCAGACGCCTGCTTGAAGGGCGAACCCAGCCGCGCCTCGCGGATCGTCCACGGCCTGAAGAGCGAAGGCGTGGAAGCGCCCATCGTCCTATGGGCGCTGACCCGCGAGCTGCGCACCCTGCTATCCCTGCATCAGCATCTCGACCAGGGCCAGAGTTTCGAACACGCCTGCAAAACCCAAAAGCCGATGATTTTCGATAAACGCCGCCCGGCCTATCAAAAAGCCATTGGCCGACTCTCCATGAAGCGCTTGCACAAGCTGCTGCTCATGGCGCAGCGCTTGGATTTGGCGGTCAAGGGGGCTTCTGTCGTACCGCTGTGGCCGGGGCTGCACGATCTGGCCATGACCATGGCGGGCGCCAAGGGCATTTTAGCGGAAACGCCCTGGACCTATCGCATTAGTGCAAATAATTAGTACTTTGCATTTTTATCTTAAAACCGCATCTGTTTGTTTCTATACTATTTAACGGGCCCTCGATGGCCTGCTCCCCGACCAGTCTAAGGATGAAGACGATGAAAACAGTGCGTGCTTACCTCTCGACCCTTTTGATTGCTGCGTTAGTGCTGACCAGCCTGCCCGTCGTGGCGGCCCCTACCGCTCCACAAGGTATGGATCTGGTATCGACGCAGTCTGTTTTGGCAGGCGACCGTGCTGGCGCTGACCGCGAGCGTATCAACGAAATCCTCGCCCGTGCCGATGTGCAAGATCAACTGCTCAAACAGGGCGTCAATCCCGCCGATGTCGAGGCGCGTGTTGCAGCCCTTAGCGATGCCGAAGCTCAGCAAATGGCACAGCAGCTCGAACAACTGCCTGCCGGTGCCGGTGTGATCGGCGCGCTGTTCGCGGTATTCGTCATTCTGCTGGTAACGGACATCCTAGGGTTGACCGATGTTTATCCGTTCACTCGCTAACGTATTGGTGACCATGGACCGTTCCGTTAACGCCCGCTCTGCGGGCGTTTTGGTGTTGAGCCTGCTGATCCTGCTGCTAACTGGCTGTGCTCGCAGCCCCGTGCTGCTGGAAAGCACCAAAGCAAGCCTTACTCCGCAAACCGAGCTTACCGACGTGCCGTTTTACGCCCAAACCGAGTATCAGTGCGGCCCGGCAACCCTGGCGATGGTACTCAATCACGAAGGCGTGGACGTCGGCTTGGACGAGCTGATTCCTCAAGTCTTTTTACCGGGCCGAGATGGCAGCGTGCAACCAGAGATGCTGGCCACGGTACGCCGCTACGAACGGCTGGCGATTCCCATTCGCGGTACCATGGATGCCCTGCTCACGCATCTGGAAGCTGGCGACCCGGTCGTCGTGATGCAGAACCTCGCCCTGCCCGCCTTTCCCATGTGGCACTATGCGGTGGCGATTGGTTTTGATTTGCCGAACGAAACGCTGGTTTTGCGCAGCGGTGAGATCGAGCGGCATACCCTATCGTTTAGCCGATTCGATGCGACCTGGGCTCGTTCTGAGCGCTGGGGCTTTGTGGTCAGCGAGCCGGGCAGCCTACCCAAGGGCGTAACCGCACGTAATGCTCTGGAAGCGATTAGCGCCTATGAAGAGCAGCATGGCGCCGAGAAGGCACTGAGTAGCTGGCAGGCGTTTGTCGAGCGCTTCCCGCAAAACCCGATGGGGCAGTTTGCGCTGGGCAATGTGCTGTATGCCGACCAGCAGGCGAGCGCGTCACTGAGCGCGTTCAAGTCTGCCACAGAGCTAGACCCCACGATGGGCGCAGCGTGGCTGAACCTCGCTATTTTACAATACCAACAAGCGCGCATCGACGACGCACGAGCATCGCTTGAGCGTGCCGCTGCGCTCGAAGGCGAATGGCAGCCCCGTGCACGGCAGCTGCTGGAGTCGCTGTAAAGGCATAACCGTGGAAAAGTGGTGTGGCAACAGGAAGGGGGCATCAGCCCCCTTTTTATGGGCGCTTAAAAAACGCGATTCAAACCGTTTTGCGCGGCGACCCGGTAGGCTTCGGCCATGGTCGGGTAGTTGAAGGTGGTGTTCACGAAGTACTTGAGCGTATTCGCTTCACCCTCTTGCTGCATGATCGCCTGGCCGATATGCAGAATCTCGGAGGCTTGGTCACCAAAGCAATGGATACCCAAAATTTCTAGCGTGTCCTGGTGGAACAAGATCTTGAGCATACCCACGGTATCGCCGGTGATCTGAGCACGGGCGGTGTCCTTGAAGAAGGCCTTGCCCACTTCGTAGGGCACTTTGGCTTCGGTCAACTCACGCTCGTTGGGACCAAAGGAGCTGATCTCGGGAATCGTATAAATACCGGTCGGTACATCGCTAACGAAGCGGTACTCTTTCTCCAAGAGCTCGTTACAGGAGTTCAAGCCCTGATCGTAGGCGGCGCTGGCCAGGCTTGGCCAACCGATCACGTCCCCTGCCGCATAAATATGCGGGATCGACGTTCGATAGTGTTCATCGACGCTGAGCTGGCCACGACCGTTGGCCTCTAAGCCAATGTTCTCGAGCCCCAAACTGTCGGTGTTACCCGTGCGGCCGTTGGCCCAAAGAAACGCATCGGCGCGGATTTTCTTGCCGGATTTCAAGCGGACCACCACGCCCGCCTCGTCACCCTCGACGCTCTCGTACTCTTCCTTATGACGAATTAGTACGCCATGTTTGCGTAGGTGGTACGAGAGCGCATCGCTGATCTCGTCGTCCAAGAACGACAGCAGACTATCGCGGTTGTTGATCAGATCGACTTTGACGCCCAACCCCGAGAAGATGGAGGCGTACTCACAGCCAATGACACCGGCGCCAAAAATCACCAGCGTACGCGGGGTATGGGAAAGGCTTAGGATGGTATCGGAACAGTAGATGCGCGGATGACGGAAGTTGATATCCGCCGGGCGATAAGGGCGTGAGCCGGTGGCGATGACGATTTTCTTGGCCACTAACTCTTCCATCCCCTCTTGGCGGTCGCGAACGACGACAGTATGTTCGTCTTTGAAACGCGCGACGCCGTGAAAGAGGTCGATTCGATTGCGCGCGTAGAATGTCGTACGCATTTCGACCTGTTTGTCGATCGTGCCGCGCGAGCGCTCCATGACTTTGGGAAAAGAGAACCAGCGCGGTTCACCGATATCGCGGAACATCCGGTTGGTATTGAACGCCATGATCTGCTTGACCTGGTGGCGCAGCGCTTTGGAAGGAATGGTGCCCCAGTGGGTGCAATTACCACCGACCTGGGTCTGTTTCTCGATGATCGCCACCCGCATACCGTGTTTGGCAGCATTGATGGCAGCGCTTTCCCCGGCGGGACCGGTCCCGATAACCACGACATCGTAATTGTGAACCGCCATACGGTTTGGATCTCCTCATTCCTTTATATTTTCGCCAACACATACGTAAACGCCCGCGATTAAGCGAGCGTTGAACGTGTGTGCGTGTATATCATGAATCACTAGCCGTGATGCGGCTCAACGGCGTGTCGCATCATAGCCTAGGTCTGCTCCGCGGCTTTCGTCGCTGCGACGGCGCACGCTGCCACGTTTGCGGTTCTCTTCTTCGCAAACCTCGTCTTTGCCACCGCAAATATCGCAACCCTCTTTCATGCCGATTTGGTTCAAGCCGCCGCAGGAGCCTGCAATGGGTTTACGGCCCATCAAAACACCGACGGCCATGGCCCCCATGATCAGCGCCATAAAACCGAATACCAGTAGCCAAATTGCCATGTGGTCCTCCCGACATTGCGTTGAGTGCCTTACCTGCCGACAGCCATCGCGCCGATAAGTGCCTTAAAAAATTATCCTCTATTGTACCCCAGCCAATGCAAAATGATCAGGCATTCCGGGCAAATTCCCCACGATGTGCATGTCGATCACTCCATAAACGAACGGGGCTAGCCCTAAGGCTAGCCCCGTGTCTAACGTCTGCGGATGCGACATTAGCCGCCGAAATCATCCAACAGGATGTTTTCCGGCTCGACCCCCATATCAAGCAGCAGCTTGATAACGGAGGCGTTCATCATGGGCGGCCCACACATGTAGTACTCACAATCTTCAGGAGCCGGATGGTCCTTCAGATAGTTTTCGTAAAGCACGTTGTGAATGAAGCCCGTCGGGCCTTCCCAGTTGTCCTCCGGCTGCGGATCGGAGAGCGCCAGATGCCACTCGAAGTTGGGGAACTCTTCTGCCAGCTGATCGTACTCTTCGTTGTAGAAGGTTTCACGCCAGGAGCGCGCACCGTACCAGAACGAAATCTTACGATCGGTCTTCAGACGCTTGAGCTGGTCGAAGATATGGCTACGCATCGGCGCCATGCCCGCACCACCACCGACGAAGATCATCTCGGCATCGGTGTCTTTGGCGAAGAACTCACCAAACGGCCCCATGACGGTCACCTTGTCACCCGGCTTCAGGCTGAAGACGTAGGTCGACATGAGACCCGGGGGATGGCTGGTGCCAGGAGGCGGCGTCGCGATACGAATGTTGAACTTGAGGAGACCTTTCTCTTCCGGGTAGTTCGCCATGGAGTAGGCGCGGATGATTTCCTCGTTGTTCTTGTGGGAAATGTCGAACAGACCAAACTTTTCCCAGTCGCCACGGTACTCTTCTTCGATATCGAAGTCCGAGAACTTGATGTCGTAAGGCGGAGCCACGAGCTGAACGTAACCACCTGCACGGAAAGCGACTTCTTCGCCTTCGGGCAGCTTCAAGTTGAGCTCTTTAATGAAGGTCGCGACGTTCGGGTTGGCCGTTACTTCGGTTTCCCACTTCTTCACGCCGAAGACTTCTTCCGGCACTTCTACTTTCATGTCCTGCTTCACAGGAACCTGACAAGAGAGGCGCCAGCCTTCTTTCTTCTCGCGCATGGTGAAGTGCGACTCTTCCGTCGGCAGGATAGAACCGCCGCCCTCTTCAACGCGGCACTTGCACTGGGCGCAGGAACCGCCGCCGCCACACGCAGAGGAGAGGAAGATACCGTTGGCCGCCAGGGTATTCAGTAGCTTGCCGCCGGCTTGGGTCTTCAGGGTGTGCTCGGGGTCGCCGTTGACTTCGATCGTCACGTCCCCGCTACTCACTAGCTTGCTGCGCGCTGCCAGAATGATCGCCGTTAAGCTAATAACGATGACCGTGAACATGACAACACCGAGCAAGATGACAGATGTATCAACCATGTCGGTTTCCTATTGCTGAAGGTTTTCTGTACCTCGGCAGCCTGGGCTGCCGAGAAAACCGGCTCCGATTAAAGCTGAATGCCAGAGAAGGACATGAAGCCCAGCGACATCAAGCCAACGGTGATAAACGTAATGCCAAGACCCTGCAAACCGCCCGGCACGTCGCTGTACTTCAGCTTTTCACGAATGCCTGCCAGTGCAGCGATCGCTAGCGCCCAACCGGTACCCGCGCCGAAGCCATACACCACGGCCTCGCCAAAGTTGTAGCTACGCTCCACCATGAACAGTACGCCACCGAGGATGGCGCAGTTAACGGTAATCAGCGGCAGGAAGACACCCAGGGCGTTGTAAAGCGACGGTACGTACTTATCAAGGAACATTTCCATGATCTGTACTAGGGCCGCGATAACACCGATGTATGAGAGCAGACCCAGGAATGACAGGTCGATGTTTTCAGCACCGCTAATGCCGGTCCAGGTCAGCGCGCCTTCTTGCAGCAGGTACGTGAATACCAGGTTATTGACCGGCACCGTGATCGTCAGTACGACGATAACCGCAATACCGAGACCGATGGCAGAAGACACCTTCTTGGATACCGCGAGGAACGTACACATGCCCAGGAAGAAGGCAAGTGCCATGTTCTCGACGAATACCGAAGCGACGAAAAGGCTCAGATAGTGTTCCATGTTACACGGCCTCCTTCGGCTTGGTGTTGTGCTTCATCTTGAACTCGTTCTCTTCGACTTGCTCCGGGTTGACAGAGCGCAGTACCCAGATCAACAGACCAATGATGAAGAAAGCAGACGGCGGCAGCAGCAGCAGACCGTTCGGCACGTACCAGCCACCATTCTGAATGGTCGGCAGCACGGTGAAGCCGAAGACGCTGCCAGCACCCAGCAGTTCGCGGAAGAAACCTACCACCATCAGGACGAAACCGTAGCCCAGGCCGTTACCGATACCATCCAGGAACGACATGCCCGGCGTATTGGACATCGCGAAACCTTCCGCGCGGCCCATTACGATACAGTTGGTGATGATCAGACCGACGAACACCGACAGCTGCTTGGACATTTCGTAAGCATAGGCTTTGAGGATCTGGTCGACCACGATGACCAACGAGGCAATGATGGTCATCTGAACGATGATACGAATCGAAGACGGAATGTGATTCCGAATCAGCGATACGAACAGGTTCGAAAAAGAGGTTACGAAAATAACCGCCAGCGACATGACCAGCGACACGCTCATGCTGGTGGTCACCGCCAGTGCAGAACAGATCCCCAGAATCTGAAGCGCAATGGGGTTGTTCTTGAAAATAGGCGCCGTTAAAACGCCTTTTGCATTTACATCCGCCATGATCAGGCCCCCTCAACGTCGTCGAAGTCAGTCTCGGTGTCTTCGGCGTCTGATGGCTCGGTTCCGCTGCGGAATTTAGCCAAGTAAGGAGCAAAGCCCTCTTCACTCAGCCAAAACTGCAGCATGTTGGTCACGCCGTTACTGGTCAGCGTAGCACCGGAGAGCGCATCGACTTCGTGCTCGTTACTCGCACCGCCTTTGGTCAGGTGGATTTCAGGAGAGAGGTCGCCCTCTTCGCTGTAGATCTCTTTACCTTCCCACTGGGCTTGCCAACGCGGATTGTTGACTTCGGCACCCAGGCCCGGCGTTTCACTGTGGTCGTAGTAAGTGATACTAACGATGGTATTGCCGTCACCCTCTACCGACAGGAATCCCATCATACGGCCCCACAGGCCCTGCCCACGAATAGGCAGAACGATCTGGTCAGGATTCTCAGGATCGCCTACTAAGTACACAGTCGCGAAATTTTCTACGCGCGAGAGTCCCGCGATGTCACGATCGCCAGACAGCGTACGGCCAGTGGCCGGATCGCGTGCAGCTTCGAAACCATCGAAGGTACTGGGGTCGAACTGTTCGGTGTAGTCACCGGTTTCCAGCTCGACGACGCGGGCAGTGATCTGATTGCTGAACGTCTCTTCCACATCCATTCCTGGCTCGTAAAGACGCGCCACGTTGAGGATGTTGGTTTTACGGTCCAGCTCCTGATTGAGCTGCTGCGCTGGGCGCAGTGCCACGGCCGCCGTCGAGACGATGACCGAGCACACGATGCACAGCGAGAAAGCGACAATCAGAACTTTCTTGATGGAGTTGTTACCTTGTGCCATTAGGCAGTCTCCTCGGCCGGTACGCCAGTACGCTTGAGACGGCGCTTAACATTGGCCTGGACGAAGTAGTGATCGATCAGCGGCGCAAACAGATTGGCGAACAGAATGGCCAGCATGATGCCTTCCGGGAAAGCCGGGTTGACTACGCGGATCAAGACCGTCATCACACCGATCAGGGCACCGAACACCAAGCGACCTTGGTTGGTCATCGCGGCAGACACTGGGTCGGTCGCCATGAACACCATACCAAAGGCAAAACCACCAATGACGAGGTGCCAGTACCACGGCATCGCGAACATGGCATTGGTCTCGGAGCCGATCAGGTTGAACAGCGTGCTGGTGATCACCATGCCCAGGAAGACGCCCAGCATGATGCGCCAGTTGGCGATCTTGGTCCAAAGCAGTACGGCGGCACCGATCAGGATAGCCAGGGTCGAGACTTCACCCACGGAACCTGGCACGAAGCCCAGGAACGCATCCCACCAGCTATAGGTGTTGGTCAGCGCAGACATACCGTCTTGAAACGCCATGGAGAGCGCTGTCGCACCCGTGTAGCCATCGGCGGCGACCCACACTGCATCACCGGAAATTTGCGCCGGGTAAGCGAAGTACAGGAACGCGCGACCCGTCAACGCGGGGTTCAGGAAGTTCTTACCCGTGCCGCCAAAGATCTCTTTGCCGATCACGACGCCAAAGGTAATCCCCAAAGCGACCTGCCAAAGCGGGATGGTGGCCGGCAGAATCAGCGCAAACAGCACGGAGGTCACGAAGAAACCTTCGTTGACTTCATGGCCACGCTTGATGGCAAACAGCACTTCCCAGAAACCACCCACGACGAACGTCACGAGGTAAATGGGCAGGAAATAAGTCGCGCCAAGAACGAAGTTAGCCCACAGGCTGCTGGGATCATGACCGCCCGCGAGGGTCATCATGATGGCTTCGCGCCAGCCGTTCATGGAGGCATAACCCGCTTCGATGGCAGTGTTCGCCTGCCAGCCTGCGTTCCACATACCGAAGAACATGGCCGGGAAGGTACACATCCATACCGTGATCATGATGCGTTTCAGGTCGACGCCATCACGCACGTGAGCGGTGGTTTTTGCAACGCTGGGGGGCGAGTAGAAAATCGTATCTACCGCTTCATAGAGCGGGTAGAACTTTTCGTACTTACCACCTTTGTGGAAGTGCGGCTCGAGATTATCGAGTGTTTGTCGAATACCCATCATCAGGCCTCTTTCTCGATCATGGTGAGATTGTCACGCAGGATTGGGCCGTACTCGTATTTGCCGGGGCAAACGTAGGTACATAGCGCCAGATCCTCTTCGTCCAGCTCAAGACACCCAAGCTGCATGGCAACCTCAATGTCGCCCACAATCAGCGAACGCAGCAGTTGCGTTGGCATGACATCCAACGGCATGACGCGTTCGTAGTTACCCACCGGCACCATGGCACGCTCGGAACCATTCGTCGAGGTGGTCGGCGCGTAATTGCTCAGGCCTTTGATTTTTGAAAGATAGATACCCATCACCGAGTGGCGATTGGCACCGGGAGAGAGCCAACCCATGAACGTGCGCTTGTTGCCCTCTTCCAGCAAGCTGACTTGGTTGTGGAAACGCCCCAAGTAAGTCACCTTGCCTTCTGCGGCAGCGCCAGAGAAGACCGAGCCAGAAATCACACGAGTGTCTTCTGGTTGGATGATTTCACCTGCCAAGAGTTCCTCGGTGCTCGCCCCGATACGGGTGCGCAGCAGACGAGGCTTTTCAGCACGCGGGCCACCCACCGCAACGATGCGGCTCATGTCCAGCTTACCTTCTGTAAACAGCTTACCGAACGCAATCACGTCCTGATAACCGATGTGCCACACTTTTTTGTGCAGCGCGACGGGCGAAAGGTAATGAATATGCGTGCCTACCAAGCCTGCCGGGTGCGGCCCAGCGAAACTTTCTGTCTTGACGCCGCTAATATCGCCGCCGGGTACGGAAGCGTTTGCTCCGGTGCACAGAAAAACGTTGCCCTCGGTCAGGCGGGTTAGCACCTTGAGGCCGTCTTCGAATGCTTGAGCATTTTCGTTGATGATAAAGGCGGGGTCAGCGCTCAGCGGATGGGTATCCACGGCGGTGACGAAGATATCGGCAGGCACACTGTCGATAGCTGGCGTGCGTGAGAAAGGACGCGTACGTAGAGCGGTCCACATGCCAGACTCGACGAGCTGGTCGACAACGGTTTGACGATCGAGCTGTGCTAAAGCGCCACGATCATGAGAAGCAAATGTCATCGCTTCTTCATTTTCATCGACTTTAATGACCACAGACAGTAGACGTCGTTTTTCGCCACGGTTAATAGCGACCACTTCACCACCGGCAGGCGCCGTAAAACGAACGCCGTCGATTTTCTTGTCGGTGAAGAGAAGCTGGCCTAATTTGACCTTATCCCCTTCCTGAACTTCCATGGTTGGCTTCATGCCAACATAGTCAGTGCCCAGGATTGCCACGTGACGCACAGGCTGCGCATTGTCAATACGCTGCTCGGGCGCTCCCGTGATGGGGAGATCCAGGCCTTTTTTGACTTCGATCATAGTCTCGCCCAGTTGATGGATCGGATATACGAAGGTAAGGGGTTCGAATGCTTATTTTCTGTTCAGTGAATTCTTGTTTTGCTGTTCAGATCGTTACCAGTCAGGCTCAAGCACGCTTGAACCACCCCGAAAAATCTATCGCATTATAAAGATAAGCGCGGCCAATGACCACATCCCTGATGGCCTCCAAAAGTGCTATGTGCCGTTCTAGGCCATTCGTTTCTGGAACAAAAAACGCCACCCGAGGGTGGCGTTGGTCAAACCGATGTCGCTGATACGCTAATTTAGCGTTTACCGCGTCTATAGCCGCATCGGCTTAGTGTGGCAGCTTCAAAAATTGCACGTTGGACATGTGCTGTAGGATGCGAATGACCTGGCAGCTATAGCCAAACTCATTGTCGTACCAGACGTACACGACCGCGTGGTTGCCGTTGGCAATGGTCGCTTTGGCATCGACGATGCCCGCATGGCGGTTGCCGACGAAATCCGACGAGACCACCTCGGCCGAGTCGACGAAATCGATCTGCTTTTGATAAGCGGAATCGATGGACATACGGCGGAGATAGTCGTTGAGCGCTTCGGCGTCGGTGCCTTTCTCCAGGGTCAAATTTAGAATCGCCATGGATACGTTCGGCGTGGGCACGCGGATGGCGTTACCGGTCAGCTTGCCTTCCAGCTCCGGCAGCGCCTTGGCAACGGCTTTGGCAGCACCGGTTTCGGTCAGCACCATGTTCAGCGCTGCGCTGCGCCCGCGACGATCGCCCTTGTGATAGTTATCGATGAGATTCTGATCGTTGGTGTAAGCATGAACGGTTTCCACGTGCCCCGTCACCACGCCAAACTCATCGTTGAGCACCTTGAGAACCGGCACGATGGCGTTGGTGGTGCACGATGCCGCCGAGACGATACGGTCGCTATCGCCGATCGATTCGTGGTTGATACCGAACACGATGTTTTTGATATCGCCTTTACCTGGAGCGGTCAGCAGCGCTTTTGCTGCTCCTTTGCACTCCAAATGTTGCCCCAGGCCCGCTTCGTCGCGCCAGATACCGGTATTGTCGACGATGACCGCGTTGTGGATGTCATAAGCGGTGTAGTCGATGTCACTCGGAGAATCCGCATAGATCACTTGGACCACGTTGCCATTGATGGTCAGGGTACGCGCGTCGGCATCGACAGTGATGGTGCCATCGAACGGGCCGTGCACAGAATCACGGCGCAGCAGGCTAGCGCGCTTCTCTAGATCTTTAGCAACGTCACCGCGTCCACGTACCACAATGGCACGTAGACGCAATAAGTTACCGCCACCGGCTTTTTCGACCATGACCCGGGCCAGCAGGCGTCCAATGCGCCCAAAACCGTAAAGCACTACATCTTTTGGCTCACCCGTGCTGGCACCCGGCTGGTAGCCGTCGATGATCTCGTTCAGCTCCTTGTTCAAGAAGGCATTCAAGTCACCGCCACCTTGCCGCTTGAAGCTGACCGCCAGCTTGCCTACATCCACGTGGGCAGGCCCCAGATTCATCTCGCTCATCGCCTTGACGATAGGAAAGGTATCCGCCACGGACAGCTCGGTCCCTTCGATCTTACGCACGAAACGGTGATCTTTGAGAATGCGAATGACCGACCGCTTGATCAGAGAGCGTCCGAACATCGTGGCCACAACGTTGTTCTGGCGATAGAGCTGCCCTACTAGTGGGATCATTTGCTCCGCCAGAGCTTCGTTGTTTTGCCATTCCTGAAAAACGTTTTCGAGCGCTTGCTGACTCACGTGCGGCCTCATTGAGTTATGAACGGGGATGTCCTGAGTATTATCCGGAGCTTATTAAGGTGCCGCAATGAATGGATAGTCGCACAACATGTAGGGGTATTACAGAAAAAGGGTATTGACTACAAACGCCAATGATGCAGCGACCAAGCGATCTTAACGCCCCATGGCGCCAAAGCCTCTGCGCCAAAGGGCGGATCGTGTATGATCTTGGTTCCGTTTCTGCGCAAAACGATACCTTAATTATGTCTTCTTTCTCTCTGCTCGAACCGCCTCAGCCGCAAGGGATACGCGACACGCTTTACCTGAAAGCGCCGCCGGGCAGTGCGACTGCCTTGGCGCTCGCTCAGACAGCCTCCCATGCGCCACTGCTGGTGATCACCCCCAACACAGCCAGCGCGCAGCGTCTGGAGCAGGATCTGGCGTTTTACAGCAGCGTGCCCGTACTCCCCTTGCCCGATTGGGAAACGCTGCCCTACGACAGCTTTTCGCCGCACCAGGACATCATCTCTGCGCGGCTGAGAACGCTGCGCCAATTGCAAGATGGTGTGCGCGGCATCGTGCTCGTGCCGATCAATACGCTCATGCAGCGCCTGCCGCCGGTCTCCTATATCGCTGGCCGCGTAATGACGCTCAAGGCTGGCGCTACGTTAAACCGCGAGACGTTTCGTGAATCGCTCTCCCGGGCAGGCTATCGTGCGGTCGAAACGGTGTACGAGCCAGGCGAGTACGCCATGCGTGGCGCCATCATCGACCTGTTTGCCATGGGCATGGACGAACCGATCCGCATCGATCTCTTCGATGACGAGATCGATACACTGCGCCACTTCGATCCTGGCAGTCAGCGTTCTACGGACAAAGTCGACACCATCGAGCTGCTGCCCGCACATGAGTACTCGTTGAGTCGTAGCGCGATTGCCTGCTTCCGCGAACAGTTCGAAACGCTCTTCGACGTCGACCCGCGCCAGTGCCCACTCTACAACGACGCGCTGAAAGCGATCCCCTCTCCCGGGCTAGAGCAGTACTTACCGCTGTTCTTCGACGAAACCGCCTCCCTGTTCGAGCACGTCACCGACGACACCCGCGTCGCCCTTCTGCCAGGCGTATTTCAAGCTGCCGAGCAGCACTGGCAGGCCATCGAATCGCGTTATGTCAATCTTGGCGTCGACCCGACGCGCCCGCTCCTGCCGCCCCATCGCGCTTTTTTCCCGGTCAACGAGGTGTTTTCCGCCATCAAAGCGCGGCCGCGCCTGGAGCTCACCGAGGACGACACCCAGCGCCACGCGCTGAGCCCACTGGCACAAGCCCTACCTACCCTCTCGATCAACGCCCGCGCCAAGCAGCCGTTGAGCGAGCTGGCCAATTTTTTGGAACAGCACGCCGACACCCGTGTGCTGTTCGTCGCGGAATCCCGCGGACGTCGGGAAGCCCTGGAAGACGTCCTCGCTCCGCTGAAACTGTCGTTGCCTCATAGCGACAGTTTCCAAGCATTCTTGGCCGGCACCCGACGCATGGCGATTACCGAAAGTTTGGTCGGCAGCGGCCTCTGGCTCACCGAGCCGGATGTGGCGGTGATCAGCGAAACCGAGCTGTTTGGCGACGTGGTGCGCCAACGCCGTCGGCGGGAAAAGGCCACCGACGACAATGAATTGGCGGTAAGACACCTCTCCGAATTGCGCGAGGGCGCGCCGGTGGTTCACCAGGCCCACGGCGTGGGTCGCTACCTGGGGTTGGAAACCCTAGAGGCAGGCGGTCAGGCCAATGAGTTTCTTGCCCTCTCCTACGCCGACGGCGCCAAGCTGTATGTGCCGGTGGACAGCTTACACCTCATCTCCCGCTACAGCGGCGCCGATGACGAGCTCGCCCCACTGCACAAACTGGGCTCCGATCAGTGGGAAAAAGCCCGTCGCAAAGCCGCCGAGAAAATCCGCGATACCGCTGCCGAGCTGCTCGACATCTATGCGCGCCGCGAAGCCCAGCAGGGCGTGATTTACGAAACGCCAGGGGAGGAGTACGTGCGCTTCGCGGCCAGCTTCCCCTTCGAAGAGACACCCGACCAGCAGGCGGCCATCGAGGCCGTCATCGGCGATATGGTGTCGCCCCAGCCGATGGACCGGGTGGTGTGCGGCGATGTGGGCTTCGGTAAAACCGAGGTCGCCATGCGGGCGGCATTCCTCGCCGTGCAGTCCGGCCGACAAGTTGTGGTACTGGTGCCCACCACCCTGCTAGCGCGCCAGCATTTCGAAAACTTCCGCGACCGCTTTGCCGATACCGCCGTCAATATCAGCTTGATCTCGCGTTTTACCGGCGGCAAAGAGATGACCCAAACGCTGGAGAGCATCAAAAGTGGCCAGACCGATATCGTCATCGGCACCCACAAATTGCTTTCAAAGAGCGTCGAACTACCCAAAATGGGCCTGTTGATCATCGACGAGGAGCACCGCTTCGGCGTCGCCCAGAAAGAGAAGCTCAAAACCCTGCGAGCTGAAATCGACATTCTCACGCTAACGGCCACGCCGATTCCTCGCACGCTCAACATGGCCATGAGCGGCATCCGCGATCTGTCCATCATCGCTACGCCTCCCGCTCGGCGCCTGTCGGTCAAAACCTTTGTGCAGCAGCGAGACAACAGCGTCATCAAAGAGGCGCTGCTGCGGGAGATTCTGCGCGGTGGCCAGGTGTACTTCTTACACAATGAAGTCAAAACCATCGAGAACGCGGCTGAACAGATTCGCGAACTGGTACCCGAGGCGCGCGTGGCCGTGGCCCATGGCCAGCTCCCTGAACGCAGTCTCGAGCGTGTCATGTCAGACTTCTATCATCGCCGTTTCAACGTGCTGGTTTGCTCGACTATCATCGAAACGGGGATCGACGTCCCCAGTGCCAATACCATTCTGATCGAGCGAGCCGACAAGTTTGGCTTGGCGCAACTTCACCAGCTGCGTGGCCGCGTGGGACGCAGCCATCATCAGGCTTATGCGTATCTACTGACGCCGCCCCCCAAAGCCATGACCCGCGATGCGGTCAAACGCCTCGAAGCCATCAGCGCGTCCGACGATCTCGGCGCAGGCTTCACACTGGCCAGCCACGATATGGAAATTCGCGGCGCCGGAGAGCTTTTGGGTGACGAGCAGAGCGGCCAAATGGAAACCATCGGTTACACTCTCTACATGGAGATGCTGGACCGAGCGGTGAAGGCCATTCGCGCGGGCAAAACGCCCAATATCGACGCCCCCTTCAATACCGGCGTCGAGATTAGCCTTAATCTGCCCGCCTTGATCCCAGATGACTACGTGCATGACGTACAGCAGCGTCTTGTCATGTACAAACGCATTGCCAACACTCAGTCGGATGCCGAGCTGAAAGAGCTCCAGGTGGAGCTAATCGACCGTTTCGGCCTACTCCCCCAGCCGTTGAAAAACCTGATACGCCAAACCAAGCTACGCCACCGAGCCGAGCAGCTCGGCGTGGCCCGCATTGAAGCGGGCGAACAGCGCGGGCGAGTGATCTTCAATAGCAGCACCGAGATCGACCCGCTAACGCTTGTCACCCTGATCCAGACATCCCCCCAGCACTACCGCCTGGACGGCTCTGACACCTTACGATTTGAATTTCCAATGGAATCGGCCGAACAGCGTTTCGAAAAGATCGAAACCCTGCTCACGACCCTCAATCAAAAAGTAGCGGCAGCGTGAACCTTGGGGCAAACTTATGTTTAAGCAGCACACATCGGTTACGCAACGCTGCCTGTTACCATGCGTACCAGCCGTGCATACATTGACTAGGATCGACCATGACCATTCGTAAGACTATCACCCGTTGGGGCTCCACTAGCCTAGCCGTATTGCTAGCAGCCAGCCTGGCGGGCCCCGCTCATGCTCAACCGTCGGCCGAACAAGCCGAGACGGCGGTGGCCATCACCGGCGATGCCGCTGCCAGTGCCGAGCAGGTTGCCGACGCCCGTGAATTGCCGCGTGGCCATTTCCGCTTACCCGAACATGGCGACATCATCGGTGAGTACTACACCGTCACCGTCGATAATCCGGAAGAGACGCTGATCGACATCGCACGTCGCCATAATATTGGCTACGAAGAGATTCGCATGGCGAATCCAGACGTTAGTCTATGGGTACCGGGTGAAGGTACCGAGGTAGTGATTCCGGCGCGCTACATTCTGCCGCCTGCGCCACGTGAGGGCGTGGTGGTCAATCTCTCCGAGCTGCGCCTTTACTACTACCCTGCCGACAATCCCGGCATTGTGGAAACCTACCCTGTCAGCGTTGGCCGCGAGGAGTTCGCAACTCCAGTAGGCATCACGCGGACCACGGTCAAAGTCAAAGACCCTGCTTGGGCACCGCCCGCCTCGATGCGTCGTGAAGCGGCTGCAAGGGGCGAGCCTGCACCTGCTATCGTTCCACCAGGGCCTGACAACCCGCTTGGCCGTCACGCCATCTTGCTGGCCATGCCGAGCTACTTGATCCATGGAACCAATAAGCCTGATGGCGTGGGTATGCGTGTCAGCCGCGGCTGTATTCGCATGTACCCGGAAGATATCGAATCACTCTACGAGCGTCTGCCTAGCGGCACTCAAGTCAACCTGATGGATGCACCGTTCAAAGCGGGTTGGGCAGCTGACGGTACGCTGTTCGTGCAGTCTTATCCGCAGCTGGAAGAGAACGTCGGTGACTTCGAGCCGTTGCTCAATGCCATCGAGCGCGTCAGCGAACTTGCTGAAGATCAAGCGGAGATAGACTACGAACAGGTCAAGCGTGCGGTAGAAGCGCCAAATGGCCGTTTCGTGGCGCTTTACGGCCCACAGGCACCTGCTCCTGAGCCGGAACCCGAACCGCAGCCCACACAACAACTGGAAGGAATTTTGGAGGGTGTCGAGCTCTCCACTACCGTCCGTGTGGAAGGCGATGCCTGATAAGGCAAACGCTAGACAACAAAAAACCCCGCCAAGGCGGGGTTTTTCACATCTACAGCAGCCACCGAACATGCATCATGTCCGGTGGCCCAAGCAGAATTACTTCTGCATGGAACGCTGGAACATGCGGTTCATTTCTTCACGGTTCTGCTCAGACATCTGCAGAGCAGCTTGCGCGTCGCGCTGAGCTTGGTTTGCAGTGTTCAGAGCTTGTGAAGCCATGCTGCGAGCTTCTGCAGCGTCAGCTTGTGCAGATTCAGCAGTCATGCGAACTTCTTCCAGAGCGCTGGTAGAAGCACAGCCAGCCAGGATTGCCAGAGAAGCGGCAGCGGCAGTCATCTTCAGAGCAGTCTTCAGAGTCATAGTGTTCTCCTTGAGTCTTCCTTGGGTACTACGTTAAGGGTATGACAAAAAATAAGGCTAAAACGTTAGCTTAAATTTGTCTACCTGCGGTGCAGGTTCGTTACAGCGACTTGTACCAGGGTTACGTACCAGGGCACGCAAGTCAAACGCTGTTTTATAATAGACCACAGCGGTTGTCTATAGCCACGTGTTCAAAACCTAGAACTTCCTTCAACAACACAAGCCTAGCGGATCACCACGCGAGTGCCAACATCTACTAGCTGGGCGACTCGTTCGATCTCTTCGTTGGTCACCGCCACACACCCTTGGGTCCAGTGGAAGTTACCGTGAATGTCTGGATCACCGCCGCCGATCCCGTGAATGCCAATAGCGCCTCCCAGCGCCGTATTTTGCGGGGGAGAGCCAAAACGCCGGTAGTGATCGAAGTAGGCCTCGTAATCCGCTTGGGAGTAGATACCTGCATCGAGCGCCATTCGGGCGTGAGGTGGCGTAGGATAATCGATACCGATGAAGATATGCCACTGACTTTCGTAATTAAATCGATTGATCCGAAACTCGCCCAGCGGCGTGACGTTATCACCGCGAACACGCTGGGTCTTGGCCCCACCACGGCCTAAAGAGATAGGCGCGAAGCGTTCGATCAATGCATTGCCACGGAAAATACTCAGCGTAGCGTCTTTGTCGTCGATCAGCACCCATAGCTCATTGCTATGGCGCGGCACTGGCGCACGAGTAAGCAACGTCGCCACTAGGTCGGGCGGCGCATAGTCGTCGACGGTGCTGGTCGTCGCAGCGGTGGCTACGGCGGGCCAGCTCAGGGCCATCGCTAAAAATCGGCGGCGGTTCACAGGCATCATTATGGCTCTCAAAAAAACGGGCCAGCGGTGCTGACCGACAATGCGTTAACGATGGCTGTTATACCTTAAAGATGCCGCCATTGTCAGCGTATTAGCGAGCAATATGAGTTGATAAGCATCGCTCGCTCTACACGATGCGCCAGCAAAACGGTGCAATCGATGGCGCTACATCGAGCAGCCCGCACCTAGAGGTCGTCGAACTCTTGCATGCTGACGACGAGCTTGCGAGCCTCTGCGTTGTGGCCTTGAGCAAGAGCATTGAAAAACGTTTCCTCTGGCTCGATTTTGGCTCTTGACGCCCGATGCTCATAGAGGCTCTGAAGCTTACGATGAGCCTCTACTGCCGTCTCGGTTAGCTCATCGATGGAGCCCGCCACACTCTGCTCGGCAAGCGCTTCCAGCTCAGGGGGCTGCGGGAAATCGCTGGAATCATCGAACCAGGTCTCCAGTACTTCGCGGTGGTCTGAGCCATCATGAAACAGCGCTTCTAGCCCCGTTTTCATTTTCAACTCGCTGTCCGCTAAATAGCGTAGCGCCATGGCCAAACGTTCGTGCTCGGCTTGACTGGCAGCATCGCTATACTGACGCGCCATACGAGCATGATAGCCTGTCGCCCACTCGATGAGATCCTTGACTTGGTTGTAGCGCATCCGTGTCTCCTCTGTGGTTGTGTTAAGAACCTGAGGGCGAATCAGCCCATTTCAAGGCTAACGCACAGCGCCGATTTCCTCATCGCGCCTCCCTCGACCCTATGTCAGCGCAGTGCGATCTACCACTCCTCGCTGGTCTCTCTCAGCGAAGCGATCTCTCGTTTGGCAGCCGCTAGGTTGTCCAACAGCTGCTCTGCCAGCGAGCGCTGGCTGCCAACGGCGATCATGGCAGGGTTCTGCACGGTGCGCCGTGCGGCTCCTTCGTCACTGTGCAGCTTGTCTAGCTGCCCCACAAGCCAATGAAGCCAGTGGTCGGGTTGATGCATGGCGTCACGCAGACGCTGAAGCTCGGCCACATCGGGCCCGTCATTGGCGAGTAGCGCGCGCCAGTCATGGTTCGTCAAACGTGCGTGCTCGGTCACCTCTTTGAGCAGCGAGCCCAGTGCTAGCTCGAACAGCGCCAGCGCGCTCTCCTCGATGGCCATCCGACGGGCAGGGCTGTGCTCGTCATCGCCTACCGGTAGGCCTACCAGCAGTTCGGCCTGATACAATAACTGGTTAGTACGGGAACGCGGGCTCACTTACGTTTATCCTCCACGTGCCATTTGCCGCCTTCGAAGGTTGCTTTCCACCCGGTCGCTTTACCCTCTTCGTCGGTCATCACGTACTGCTCTTTGTTTTTACGTGAGTAGCGAATTTGCGCAGGACGACCATCCGGGTCTTCACTCGGCGCTTTCAAGATGAAGTGGTACTTCTCCGGCAGCTCATCGGCATGCGCTTTGAGTTCCTTGACCAGCGGCGGGCGTGTTTCCCGGTTTTTAGGGAATTTACTCGCCGCCAAAAACAGTCCGCTTGCCCCATCGCGCAGTACATAGTGGTCATCTACCTTTTGGCAGGCCAGTTCTGGCATGGGGATGGGGTCCATTTTGGGCGGCGCTACTTCGCCGCTGCGCAGCAGCTTACGGGTGTTTTTACACTCACTGTTGGTACAACCAAAATACTTGCCGAATCGGCCGGACTTGAGCTGCATGTCCGAGCCGCACTTATCGCACTCGATGAGCGGGCCGTCATAGCCTTTTATCTTGAACTTGCCGCTTTCGACTTCGTAGCCTTCGCAGTCAGGGCTGTTACCGCAAATGTGCAGCTTGCGGGTTTCATCGATCAGGTAGTTATCCATGGCCGTGCCGCATTTCGGGCAGCGGCGCTTGGCGCGCAGCGCATCGGTTTCCGCCTCTTCACCGGCATCTTCTGCCACCGCTTCCTCGCCAGGAATCAGGTCGATGGTCGTCTTGCAGCGCTCTTTGGGCGGTAAATTGTAGCCACTGCATCCCAGGAAGACGCCGGTCGAGGCCGTGCGAATCTGCATTTTCCGGCCGCAGCTCGGGCAGTCGATGTCGGTAGGCACCGGCTGGTTGGGGCGCATGCCCTCCTCGCTTTCGGCCTTCATCAACTCCATGCGGAATTCATCGTAGAACGCGTCGAGCAGCGCCTGCCAATTACGCTCGCCTTCGGCCACCTCATCGAGGCTATCTTCCATGCGCGCCGTGAAGGAGTAATCCATCAAATCCGGGAAGGATTCTTTCAGCCGCTCGGTGACGATATCCCCTAGTTTTTCGGCATAGAAACGGCGGCTCTCCAGCTTTACATAGCCGCGGTCCTGAATGGTCGAGATAATCGACGCGTAGGTCGAAGGGCGCCCTATGCCCTGCTTCTCTAGCTCTTTGACCAAGCTGGCTTCGGTGTAGCGAGCAGGCGGCTTGGTGAAATGCTGCTGTGGATCGAGCGTCTCGAGACGCATGTTCGTGCCGGTCGGCAGGTCCGGCAAACTTTGATCTTCATTTTTGCCGGTGGGCTTCATCACACGTGTGTAACCATCGAATTTCAGCACGCGGCCCTTGGCTCTCAGCTCATAGCCATCCACTTCCACACTCAGCGTACTGGAGAGGTACTCGGCAGGGGTCATTTGGCATGCCACGAATTGTCGCCAAATGAGCTCGTAGAGACGCTCGGCGTCGCGCTCCATGCCAGAGAGATCCGCTGCTTTGCGCTCGACACTCGAGGGCCGGATGGCCTCGTGGGCCTCCTGGGCGCTCTCTTTGCTACTGTAACGGTTGGGCGACTCGGGCAAATAGCGCGCCCCATACTCATCACCAATAAACGAACGAACGCTCTCAACCGCATCTTTAGAGAGGTTGGTAGAGTCAGTACGCATATAGGTGATGTAGCCCGCTTCATAGAGGCGCTGAGCCATGGTCATGGTTTTCTTGACCGAAAACCCTAATCGACCACTGGCGGCCTGCTGAAGTGTCGAGGTAATGAACGGTGCAGTGGGCTTGGAACTGGTCGGCTTATCCTCGCGAGAGGTGATCGACAGCTTGGCTTTACGCAGCTGAGCGATGCGCTCCATCGTCTCTTGTTCGGACGTGGGGCGGAACGCCTTCCCATCTTGCCTCGCCAGAGCAAACCGCACCAGCTCGCCTTCTGGGGAGACGAGGTCCGCATGCACATCCCAAAACTCTTCGGGAATGAACGCACGGATCTCCCGCTCACGCTCGACGATCAGGCGCACCGCCACCGACTGCACGCGCCCAGCAGAAAGCCCCCGAGCAATTTTTGCCCACAGCAAAGGCGACAGCATGAAGCCCACGACACGATCGAGAAAACGACGTGCCTGCTGGGCTTCGACACGGGGCAAGTTCAGCGCGCCAGGCGCTTTAAAGGCATCTTGAATGGCGTTCTTGGTAATTTCGTTGAACACCACGCGCTTATAGCGGCTGTCGTCGCCCCCAATGGTCTCGCGAAGGTGCCACGCAATGGCTTCCCCTTCGCGGTCCAAATCCGTCGCGAGATAGACGGCATCGGCTTTCTCGGCGAGCTTTTTGAGTTCGGCGACGACCTTCTCTTTACCGGGCAGCACCTCATAGTGAGCTTCCCAGCCGTTATCGGGGTCGATACCCATACGCCGAATCAACTGATCGTGGGCCTTGCGCTTTTTATACTCAGCCTTCTCTTCCGCCGACATCTTACGCGTTGCCGCGGCTTGGCGAGCGCGCTCCTTCGGGTCGGAGGCTGCCTTGCCTGAGCCGCTGGTCGGCAGGTCACGGATGTGGCCCACGCTCGACTTGACGATGAAATCGTTGCCGAGATACTTATTGATCGTCTTCGCTTTCGCGGGCGATTCGACGATGACCAGTGACTTGCCCATAGTGCTCCACTTTCCTATTGCCCAGGCGCTGTCGCCCATGCTCTGAATACGTTGCCGCCACCACCTTGGCATGACGACCATGAAAAAATGCGCCTACCCTACCCCAGCCCTTGATGAAGCGCCAGTAGCAACCTAACCGGGAAATGCAGGGTTGACGCTTCGCATCGTCAGTGCGTCACACTCGAAAGATAGGGGATGCCGTTTTATCAAGGGGTAGCTAGACACTAGACTGCCGCTTGCCGCTCGGCAACCCAAACAGTCGCCCTGCATAAAAAACGCCCCCACGAGTGAGTGGGGGCGCAGTGACGTCAGGCAAGCGTATTATTGCTTGCGCTGGGTTCCTTTTCGCTGGCTTGGCGCTCGACGTGAGGGCTTTTTAGCAGCCGTATCGCTGGCCGTATCCGGCGCGGCGTTAGCAGGGGCCACCTCCGTTGTCTTGGCACTCTCGACGGAGGCGTTCTCAGCCTCGCCGGACGCCTTGGCTGCAGGTGCGCTCACGGCTTTGGGGCGCGCCTTGTCAAACAGAGCCTTAACCTGCTCGAAGCGTTCGGCCGCGTGCTCCGAGAGCTCACCGCTCGCCGCAAACACGTGTTCGAGGTGAGTGATATAGCCATCGATGCGCTCGTTGCTTTGACCCTTCAGCAGCGTGGGCAGCGATGCTAACGCTTGCTCCCTATCGAGCTTCAGAATGAAGAATTGCTC
Organism: Halomonas sp. MMH1-48; assembly: GCF_022348105.1. Classification (NCBI taxonomy): domain Bacteria; kingdom Pseudomonadati; phylum Pseudomonadota; class Gammaproteobacteria; order Oceanospirillales; family Halomonadaceae; genus Halomonas; species Halomonas sp. MMH1-48. Next base: position 28,869 of record NZ_JAKRFL010000020.1, on the reverse strand, counting down.
GCGAACCAAACGCTTGAACTCACTAAGCGAAGTGCTCGGCTCAAGTTCTGCGCGTGATGCACGCAACCGCTTGAAGTTGCGCTCGTCGGTGGCCGGTGCACCGCCAAGCACGTAAATAACGGAGCGCATCACGGCCTCATGAGGCCCCCCCTGGGCAATTTTGTGGCGCAGTTCGTTTTGACGATGCTCGATAAAACGACGGTGCTCAGGCTCGGCGCCCGGACGGCGACGATGGACGTGGGCATCGCCGTACAAGCCGACGGCTGCTTGCAGAAGCGGCTGACCGTAAATATCCATGAACATCCGCTCAGTGCTGCTATCGCGCAGATCTCGCCAAGCATCCAAGCTCGCCACGATCTGATCGGACGCCATGCTTTCCAATGCTTTGAACATATTGTCCTGTTCGACCGGCTGACGATGACGACGAACGTACTCTGCCATGACGGGTAGCGGCACCGTCAGCGGATTGCGATCTGAGAGGAGCTTGTATCCTAAGCGGATGGGATGCATGCGCCGAATCCAGCGGGCAGCTTCAGGTGTCATGACAGCCTGTAGCCAGGGCTGCAGGTAAAGACGGTAAAGTCCCAAATTGATTTCGGAGATACGCGCGACCGTCGCAAAGCGCCGATCATCCTCTGGCTTGTGCATCACGTCTTGGTCGAGTTCTGCGAAATTACGCGGCGTGAACTCCAGCAGGTAGTCCCGCTCGATCAGTTCGGCATCCGTACGCTCACTGGCATGGGAGATGGTCGTCTCGTAGAGCCCCGGCGGCATGACGTCGATATAATCCATGTTCGCCGTGAATTCGGAGTGCTCTTTACGCGAGACGCTACCAGAGACGAAAATACCCAAATGGCCGGTGGTATCGTGCAGGCAGTAAATGATCGTTTGCTCGTTGGCGATGATATCTTCCTCGCCTTCGTAAAGATCACGAATCCAGCCCAACGCTTGGGGCGGCGGCGTAATGTCATCGCCACGCGAGCAGAACACCACGACCGGCGAACGCACGTTGCGCAAATCGATGCGACGACCGTCGCGAGTGACCAGTTGCGCGGTCGAGAGACGATTGCCCACGAATAGGTTGTCGACGATGTACTGAATTTCGTCGCCGCCCAATACCACGTGGCCTCCCCACCAACGTTCGAACTCCAAGTAGCGCTTGGTTTCGGTATCCACGTTGGCGTAAAGGTGGTACTGCTTCTTCCAGTAGGTGTTGGCCGGATTGAGGCGCTCGAAGTTCTGTACCAACCAAGCGCCGTCGAACAGACCATTGCCGATATCGCTGGTCAGCGCCGTGATCCAGCTACCGCCCGTCATGCCACCGGTGTAGCGCATGGGCGCTTTACCGTGCTCGCCTGCCCAATAAGAGAGCGGTGCTCCGGCAATCAGGATCGGGCCGAAGACATCGGGCTCCAAAGCGGCCGCCATCATGATCTGCCAGCCTGCCTGACAGTTGCCGACCACCATGGGTTTTTCGGTGGTTTCTGGGTGCAGCTCGATGACGTGGCGTAAAAACGCCACTTCCGCCTCGACCACGTCCTCGACGGTTTGGCCCGGCTCCGGGAAAGGCAAGAAGCCAATGAAGTAGCAAGGATGTCCCGCTTTCAAGGCAACACCAAGCTCGCTGTCCGGCTTGAAACCGCCGATCCCAGGACCATGGCCCGCGCGGGGGTCGACCACCACGAAGGGACGTTTTTGTGGGTCGACCTGGACATTACTAGGCGGAAGAACGCGCAGCAGCTCATAGTTCGTCGGGTTGGGCAGCGTACGCCCATCCATCAAAACTTCTGTCTCGAATCCCAACACATTGGGCTTGGTCTGCTCCATGTGCGCTAGATATTGGTTACCGCGTTCACGCATGACATCCCAGTAAAGAATGTTACGCTCGACGCTGTCTCGCCAGTAGTTCATGGCCGCACGTCCGAACCCAAAGGGGTCCATCATGCTTGCGAGCGCGTCACTGCTCGATGTCGACGCCAGTAGTGGGTTTGCGAGAAAGTTCATAGAGTCTCCCGTTGGGTTGATGCTGGGCACCCGTCCCGAAGCAATGATGCTGCAATGCAATATAGTTTAGGCCACTCCCTGCCTAACGTCGATGATTACCGCCCGCTTTTGTACTTGCCCCTCTTTAAGCCACCCGCACCAGAGTCGTATCCCCACAGCTTTCAAAGCGGTAGCGCTCAATCAGTGGTAGCATTTCACCGATGACGCCGCGCTTATCGCTAGCAGTGGCACGCAAAGCGCCTGCGCATCTCACCTAGAGGAAGCTTACCCCGAGGTAATTATGTCATCCCCCACGCTGCTCAACCGCTTAACGTTCCGTCAGTTGCAGGTGTTTCAAGCGGTACATCGTCAACGCTCTTACTCCCGAGCGGCCGAGCAGCTAGGCTTGACCCAACCTGCCGTGAGTGCGCAGATGCGTCAGCTAGAGCAAGCCGTTGGGCAGCCGCTGTTCAAGTACGCGGGAAAAACACTTCACGCTCTCCCTGCTGCCGATACGTTGGCGCTCTCGACCCGGGAAATTTTTGGGCAGCTCTCTCGTCTCCAAATGAGCCTTTCAGACATTAACGGCAAAATCAGCGGCAAGTTGAACGTCGCTGCCGTCTCCTCCGCGCAGTATGTTGTGCCCTATGTGCTGGCTAAATTTCGCGCACGCTATCCAGACGTGCAGCTACGGCTAAAGGTCTGCAATCGCAGTCAGGCACTCGAACGGCTGGCCGAGCAGCAGGATGACGTTGTTATCATGGCCATGGTGCCCGAGGACGATGGCTTAATGGTCATGCCGATCCTCGAAAACGAATTGGTAGCGGTGGTATGGCCAGAGCATCCACTGCTCAGCATGCCTCGACCGACGCTGGTCGATTTCGCGCGGCATTTCGTGCTGATGCGAGAACCAGGATCAGGGGTGCGCAGTGCCTTCGAGCAGCTCGCCGTGGATCAGGAAGTGGGGCTGGCCCACCGTATCGAGCTGGGCACCAACGAAGCTATCAAACAGGGAGTCATGGCTCACCTGGGCGTCGCCGTGTTGCCCCGTTTAGCCGTACAGCGCGAGCTCGAACAGGGGTTGCTAGCCACCCTGGCACTGCCCAACTTCCCCATTCGCCGCGCTTGGTGCACGGTGTATCGCCGCGACCACTTCCCGACGCCAGTGGCCGAGCTTTTCTTACGCTTCGTCCGTGAGCACCTAGGCGAGTTCCAGCGCCACTTTCAGGCCCCGGCTAGCCCGCTACCCAGTCATGGCGTTTCCTGCCTGCCCCCTCTCTCATTGGCACACGATGAGTAGCGGTACACGGTGTCTTGTTGATATTCAGATATGTTACATTATCTACAACCTACGTATCAGTTAGCGTTACTCAGGGCATGGCAGGCAGTCGCCGAGCGACTCCGTTAGACAAACGTGGTTTGCAGCGTACCTCGTGCGATCGTTCCATTTGCCAGCCGCACAGTAGAGAGGCTCTCTCCTATGAGCAACACCCCTTCCCAGCGCGTGCCCAGCGGCGAAAAATTCCGTAACGAACACGGCATGACGGTGATCAAAGACGGCATGAAGCAGCGCAAAGCGCAGGTGGATGCCCCGTCACTCGAGCGCAAGCCTAAGTGGCTGCGCGCGCAAATTCCCGGCGGCGAGCGATTCGAAGCCGTGAAGAAGAACGTGGCCACTCACCGCCTAAGCACCGTTTGCGCCGAGTCCCACTGCCCTAACATGGGCGAGTGCTGGAGCAACGGCACCGCGACCATCATGCTAATGGGTTCCGTATGCACGCGTGCCTGCCGCTTCTGCGCGGTGGACACGGGCAACCCGAAAGGCTGGCTGGATCACGAAGAGCCCGACAACACCGCGAAGTCCGTCGAGCTGATGGGGCTGCGCTATATCGTGCTGACCTCCGTGGACCGTGACGATCTCGACGACGGTGGTGCTACTCACTACGCCAACTGCATCCGTGCCATCAAAGCGCGCACGCCCGATGTCGTCGTGGAAGCTCTCACACCCGATTTCGATGGCGACAAATCTGCCATCGAGCGCGTAGTGGACTCGGGATTGGAGGTGTTTGCCCAAAACGTCGAAACCGTCGAGCGGCTGACCAGCAAAGTGCGCGACCCTCGCGCTGGCTACCGCAAAACGCTCGACGTATTGGCCCACGCCAAGCAGTATCGCCCCGACATCATCACCAAAACCAGCTTGATGCTGGGGCTGGGAGAAACGGACGAAGAGATCCTGCAAACCTTCGACGATTTGCGTGAGATTGGTGTCGATATCGTGACGCTAGGGCAGTACCTGCGCCCGACGAAAAACCACCTAGCGGTGGAGCGCTGGGTCAGCCCCGACGAGTTCGAGCGCTATCGCTTACTGGGACTAGAGAAAGGCTTCATGGAAGTGCCTTCTGGCCCACTGGTGCGCTCCAGCTACCGGGCAGACCGCGTGTTCGAAAAGAACAACTTGGGTCTTGCCGCTCCTGCGGCCATTCCAGGTCAAGAGCCGGACAGCAACCGCATCCCCGCCTTCAACGTCGGCTAACTCGCCGCGGACTGCCTGCATACAGCGCTCTGCAGGCAGTCTTCGTTACGCAGGCACTACCAGGCTACGCTTCAGTCGCGCGGCCAACGCCTGCGCAAGCCGTTCGCCAACGTCTTTAACATTAGCCCCGTCTTGTCCATGAGAGAGATCGACCAAATCGGCAAGACGAGTGACCTGCATACCCGCGTAGCCACAAGGATTGATACGCGCAAATGGCGACAGGTCGCCGTCGACGTTCAGCGCGACGCCATGGTAGCTGGCCCCACGACGAATACGCAGGCCGAGCGAGGCGATTTTGGCCTCCCCCATGGCCGTTTCTACGTAAACCCCCGGCGCATCGGGCTTGGCCCAGCCGCGCACTCCATACGCGTCTAGCACGTCGATCACTGCATTTTCGAGCGCCGTGACCAAGTCACGCACGCCGATCTTGCCCCGACGCACGTCCAGCAGCGGATAGAGGACCACCTGCCCCGGCCCGTGATAGGTGACCTGTCCTCCCCGGTCGGTATTGACCACGGGAATATCGCCCGGCATCAACAGGTGCTCTGGCTTGCCCGCCTGCCCTTGGGTAAATACAGGCTCATGCTCGACCAGCCAAAATTGATCCGCCGTGTTTTCATCGCGCGTGTCGGTAAGCTCACGCATGGCTTCCCATACTGGTAGATAGGGGCGATGACCGAGGCGATGCAGAGCAACCGGGGCGTCGTCGCTCATGGTCATACCACCATGTGCACGCGGCCAGTGGCCTTCAGCTCGTCGAACAGTTGGCTCAACTGCTGTTCCCCTGTGGCCACGATGGTGACTCGAACGGACTGGAAACGACCATTGCGACTATCCACGACTTCCAACGTGGTCTCATCGAAGTCAGGCGCGTGACGCACGATGACTTGGCACACGGTGGCCGGAAAATCGTCAGCCGCATCGCCCACGACCTTTAACGGGTAATCGCACGGGAAGGTAATTTTGGGTGGCTCTTTCGCCACGGGCTGGCGTAAATCACGCAGCCCTTGCTTGGCACCTTTTTTCATAACTCGCCTTTACATTAAGTGAATCGTTGGGCTAATCCCAATAAATAAGGCCCAGCCTCTCACAATACAAGGCGTATGTGAGAGGCTGGGCCCAACACTGGCCGTTTAGCTGGTGAAATTACTGATCAAGTTGCTGAAGAAACGCTGCACTTGATCGAACAGGCGCTTGAACAGCCCACCCTCTTCGATGTTTTCCAGCGCGACGAGCTGGCGCTCCCCCACCATCTCTTCGCCTAGATAGACTTCCAGCGTACCTACGTCGTCACCTACTGCCACGGGCGCTTGAATGTCAGCATCCAAATTTAGACGGGCGCGGAGCTCTTCATTGCGATTGCGGGGCAGCGTCATGAAAACTTCTTCATCCACCCCCACACGTAGCTCGTTGATGTCCCCGCCCCACACACGCGGCGTTGCCAGCACGGCGCCGCGCTCATAGAGCTTCATGGTTTCATAGAAACGGAAGCCATAGCTCAGAAGCTTTTGCGATTCCTGGGCACGCGCCTCATCGGAACTCGTGCCCATCACCACGGAGATCAGACGCATGCCATCACGCTGCGCCGAAGAGACCAGGCAGTAACCTGCTTCGGTGGTCCAGCCGGTTTTCAGACCGTCTACGGTCGGGTCGCGCCACAATAGGCGGTTACGGTTCGGCTGATCGATCCCCGCAAACGAGAAGTTACGCTGTGAATAGATGGCGTAGTGCTCGGGATAGTCGTTGATGATGTGACGAGACAGACGCGCCATATCATGGGCGGTCGAGTAGTGATTCTCATGGGGCAAGCCAGTGGCATTCATGAAGTGGGTATCGTTCATGCCCAAACGCGTGGCGTGCTGATTCATTAGGTCGGCAAACGGCGCTTCACCACCCGCCAGATGTTCTGCCATGGCCACGCTGGCATCGTTACCCGAGACGATGATGATGCCATGAAGCAGATTATCCACCGAAACACGATCGCCCACTTCGATGAACATCTTCGAGCCGCCGGTACGCCAAGCGTTTTCGCTGATATTGACCATATCGGTCAGGTTGATGGTGCCACGATCCAGCTCGCGTTCGACCAGGTACGCGGTCATCAGTTTGGTCAAACTTGCAGGCGGCAAACGCTCATCGGCGTTGTGCTCTGCAAGAATCCGCCCACTGTTGGCGTCCATCAAAATCCACGAACTCGCGGCAAGCTGTGGTGGTGCAGGGATGATCGTTTGGGGTTGAGGGATCACCTGAGCCATCGCCGGGGCGACGACGGCCGTCATCGCTGCGAAGAGGCAGAGCTTGGCGGTACGGCGGATTGACATCATTACATTCATCACATACTTCTCACTGACAAAGAAAAATGGCGGCGCATGATACGCCACTTGGGCACATGTTGAGAGCGATTATCTCACGACAAATACTTGAGGAAAGCCTGCGCGACGAAGTTCTTCACGGGCCTGTGTCTCTTGGCTGGGACTGACGGGGCCGACCTGAACGCGGTGAACGTCGGCCTCACTTTGCACTCGAACGCCGTGGGGTAACTCATCCGACAGCCGCTGTTGTAGCTGCTGCGCTCCTTCGGCACTCCCCAGCGCAGCCACCTGCAAATAAACGGCATGACCACTGCTCGGCTCGGCTGATGCCGCCCTAACAGGCCGAGTCTCAGAAACAGGCGTGGAAGCCGCAACGGCGGGGGCCGCCGATGTAGCTTGGGGGGACAAAACGCTGCCCCCTCGACCACGCTCGGCTAACCACTGAGCAGGGTCGATCGCCTCGACGCGCACGGGCCCGGTTCCGTTATCGAGAATCCCCAAGCGTGCTGCCGCCGCATAAGAGAGGTCGATTTCACGATCGCTATGGAACGGGCCGCGGTCATTGACGCGAACGATCACCGAGCGTCCGTTGTTCAAACTGGTGACCCTGGCAAAGGTGGGCAGCGGGAGCGAGCGGTGAGCTGCCGACATTTTGTACATGTCGTAAATCTCACCGTTGGACGTGGCGTAGCCGTGGAATTTTTCACCATACCAAGACGCCGTACCCTGGCGCGCATAGCCGCGCGAGTCGGGGAGCACGTGATAGGTTTCGCCCCACACTTCATAGGTGGAACGGTTGCCCGCCCGGGAAGGCGCTTCGATTCGCGGCTCGGCATCGGGTACGGTGCTGACATCCGGCGGCGCCACCGGGTAGGCATCCCCTGACATGGCGTAGCGCTCACCACTGGCGGCCGCCGGAGCATTGGGCGCTGGGCTGGCACCGCCTACGTCTCCCGCCACTCTTTGCGGTGAAGAAGAGCTGGCGCAGCCGCTGATCAAGGCCGCGAGTAACAGCGAGCCGCTTAACAGGCGCACATCGATCCGCAGTTTAGTCATTCTCGGCCTCGGCTTGCTGCTGGATAGCTTCTGCCAACTCGGCGACCGCCATGGCGTAGAGGTGGCTGTGGTTATAGCGCGTAATCACGTAGAAGTTGAACTCCCCCAGCCGATAGCGCTCTTGGCCGTCAGCGACCTCAAGCAGCAGTGGCACCACTGGCGTATCGGGCGTTAAGGAAGTTTCCGTCACCACACCCTGCTCAGCGGCTTCGGCAGCCGTCGTGCTTGGGCGCACCGTCTGATTGAAGCTCAGCGCTTCAGGGAGTTCTTCGGGGCCTTCGGCTTCATGGTAAATCGCGCCGCCTCGTTGCCAACCATGCTCGGCGAAGTAATTGGCAACGCTACCAATCGCATCGACTGGGTTATTCCACAGATCGCGCTTCGCGTCACCGTCAAAATCGACGGCGTAAGCTTGATAGCTGGTAGGTATGAATTGAGGGTAGCCCATGGCCCCTGCATAGGAGCCGTAGAGCGATTCGGGTGCCACCTCTTGCTGATAGGCGATGGTCAAAAAGGCCGCTAGCTCGCCGCGAAAGAAATCGCCGCGTACCGGGTGGTGAAATGCCAGCGTGGCGAGAGAGTCCAACACTTTATGACGCCCTTTGTGGCGACCGTAGTAGGTCTCTACACCCAAGATGGCGGTAATCACTTCCGGCGGAACGCCGTATTCCGACTCGGCACGCGCCAGCGCATCGGCATGGGCCTTCATGAACGCGGCCCCTTCGTCGATACGCTGCTCGGTTAGAAAAATATCGCGATACTCGAACCAGCGCAGCCGACGCTCGGCCGCGCCTGCCATGGCATCCAACACTTCCTGTCGATAGCTTGCCTGAGCCAGCGCTTGCTCCAGCCACGCATTTGGCACGCCCTGCTCGGCCAGCTCGTCAGCCAATTGCTGGGTTTGCGGATTATGCTGCGGATCGAAACTGACCGTTTCCTCAGCGACGACCGCCGGGGCCGAACACGCTACTAGCATGGCAATGGCATAGCCACCCGCTTGACTTCGCGCCCTGTTCATTTGCTCACCACTCCTGTGAATTCATACTGCCACGACCTTGACCGTCAGCGTGGCAGTAACCGCCGATGGGCGTGTATGGACATGAGAATACCGAACCCCGCTAACAAGGTCACGCTAGAGGTGCCGCCATAACTGACCAGTGGCAGCGGCACGCCCACCACCGGCAAGATGCCACTCACCATGCCCACATTGACGAATACATAGATAAAAAACGTCAGAATGATACTGCCTGCGAACAGGCGACCAAAGGTATCTTGGGACGATGCCGCCAGCCACAGCCCGCGGCCCACGATCATCACATACAGCGTCAGCAGCACCATCATACCCACCAGGCCAAACTCCTCACCCAACACGGCGATGATGAAATCGGTATGCCGCTCGGGCAAGAACTCGAGTTGGGACTGGGTACCTTCTAACCACCCTTTGCCCCATAGACCACCGCTGCCGATGGCCGTAGTGGATTGTATGATGTTCCACCCGGAACCCAGCGGGTCGCTATCGGGGTCTAGAAACGTCAGCACCCGCTGTCGCTGATAGTTGTGCATGTTCATCCAAAGCACCGGTAGGCCCGCCGCGCCCAGCGCTGCGACCAAACCGATCAACTTCCAGGAAAGCCCTGCCAGCAGCACGACGATCACCGCCGCGCTGGCCACCAACAACGAGGTACCAAGATCTGGCTGAATGGCCGTTAGTACGACCGGTACACCAATGATCACCGCGCAGACCACGATATCGCGAAGACGTGGCGGCAACTGGCAGCGGTTCAAATATGCGGCCACCATCAGCGGCACCGCCAATTTCATCATCTCCGAAGGCTGAAAACGGATGACGCCAGGAATCTCAAGCCAGCGCTTGGCCCCCATGCCGATATCGCCAGCAATTTCTACCGCAATCAGCATGGCAAGACCCACCCCGTAGGCCAGCGGTGCCCAGCGTAAAAACGTCGAGGGGGAGAACTGGGCGATGATCACCATACCCGCCAGCGCCACGCCAAACCGAATGGCCTGGGCGATGACGGTATCGAGCCGCTGCCCCGAAGCGCTGTAAAGCACCAATAGCCCCGCGCTCATCAGCACCAATAGCATGCCGAGCAGCCAGGGGTCGAGGTGGATACGTTCCCACACACTTTTGCGCCGGGCGATACCGCTGTCCGGCGGACGCGTTGGATAACGCCGCAACGAACGGGTAATCAGTTGCCAAGGCATCGCTAGTTGCCCTCCACGTTGGCGGTATCTTCCTCTAACACCTCTTTGACTTCCTCGACCTCGGGGGCATCATCTTCGAGCAGCCAAGCATCCGTCATCGCCCGCGCCAAATGCGCGGCATGAGTGCTGCCGCCCCCCGCGTTTTCGACGATGACCGATACCGCAATTTGTGGGTCGTCGATGGGCGCAAACGCCATGAAAAGCGCGTGATCACGTAGGCGCTCTTCGAGCTCTTCCGCGTTATAGCGCTGATCTTGACCAAGCGAGAACACCTGGGCCGTGCCTGACTTGCCCCCCATGCGATACTCGAGCCCCACCCCAGTTCGACGTGCCGTGCCCTCGCTGCCGCTGAGCACTTTTTCCATACCGCTATATACCCGATCCCACCAGTTATCGTTGGCCAGTTCGATATCGGGCAGCGTATCGGGGAGCTCTTCGGGCACCGGCTGCTCGCCAATACGCAGGGCCAAGCGCGGCTTCACCCAATGGCCACGATTGGCCAAGGCAGCGGTAGCGCTGGCAAGCTGCAGCGGTGTGACCTGCCAATACCCTTGACCAATGCCTACCGAGAGCGTTTCGCCGGGATACCACGGCTGATTGAACCGCGCCCGCTTCCAGTCACGCGAGGGCATCAGCCCCGTGCTTTCTCCCTGAACGTCGTGCGCCACGCGTTGGCCAAAGCCGAAGTTGGTCATCTGTTCGTGGAGCTTGTCGATACCGAGGTCGTGGGCAAGAGAGTAGTAGTAGGTGTTATTCGATACGGCAATGGAGCGCTCCATATCGACACGCCCATGCCCCCAGCGCAGCCAATTACGATAGCGGCGAGAATCGTTGGGTAATTGATAGAAACCGGGATCGTTGATGGTGCTATCCGGGGTGATCACGCCCTCGACCAACCCTGCCAGCGCCAAGAAGGGCTTGATGGTCGACCCCGGCGGGTAGTGACCGCGAATGGCACGGTTGAACAGCGGCAGGTCGATATCTTCCTGCAGCGCTCGATAAGAAGCGACATCAATGCCGGTCACGAACTGGTTACTATCGAATCCAGGGGTCGACACCATCGCCAAAATTTCGCCAGTGCTGGGCACGATAGCCACGATGGAACCGCGTCGCCCATCAAGCAGCTCGTAAGCCAGCATTTGCAAGGAGCGGTCGAGCGTCAAGGTGAGGTTGGCACCGGGCACGGGGTCGGTTCGGCCCAATTCGCGTAGAACGCGGCCCCGTGCGTTGGTTTCGACCTTACGTAGTCCGGCCTCGCCGTGGAGTTCAGTCTCGTAAAAACGCTCGACGCCGGTTTTGCCAATGAAATGGGTACCCGCATAGCGTCCTGGGTCGAGCTCCTGTAGCTCTTCTGCGTTGATACGCCCGACGTACCCCAGAGCGTGGGCCATGACGTCCGCATCGGGATAGTAGCGAAGCAGTTGAGCCTCGACTTCGACGCCGGGCAACCGGTGGCGATTGACGGCCAGCCGAGCGATCTGTTCTTCGCTCAGGTCGCTCATCAACAGCGCAGGCTGAAACGGTCGCTGGCGCTGGCGGGAACGCACTTGAAACGCCTCGATCTCCTCCTCAGGCAACTCCAGAAGATCGACCAGCAAAGAGAGCGTCTCATCGAGATCATCGACTCGCTCACGCACCAGGGTCAAATTGTAGGTAGGCCGGTTCTCCGCCAACAGCACACCGTTGCGGTCGTAGATCAACCCACGATTAGGCGGCAGAGGCTCGACCCGTACGCGGTTTTTTTCAGAGCGAGTGCTGTAGAGATCGTGCTGCACGATCTGTAGGTAGCCTAGTCGACTAACCAACAGGCTAGTCAGCACCACGACCACTAACACGGCGAGCAGTGCCCTGACACGGAAAATACGCAGTTCTTGCTCGGGAATTTTTAGCGTGTCACGGCGCTGAGGCATGGCAACAGAGGACTCTCACAAAACAATAAAAGCGGCGGCCCCAGTGGGGAGTAAACACAATTTAGCCGTCGATCGGCCTTTAACGCCTAGCGGTGATAGGGATGACCCACCAACAGTGTCCAGGCGCGGTAGAGCTGTTCTGCCAGCATGATTCTGACGAGTGGGTGGGGCAGCGTCAGCGGCGAGAGAGACCACGCTTTGTCCGCCGTGGCGGACAGAGAAGGCTCCAAACCGTCCGGACCGCCGACGAGCAGAACGACGTCCCGCCCCTCCATACGCCAAGCATCTGCTTCTCGGGCGAGCTGCTCGGTGGTCCAAGGCTTCCCTTTGACTTCGAGCGCGACCACGATCTCATCGCCGCGCAGTTTTTCGCGAATGCGCTGTGCTTCTTGCGCACGCGCTTTGGCGATATCGGCATTCTTACCGCGCTGACCAAGAGGAATTTCTTCGATTTCGAGCGTGAAATCCCGAGGGAGCCGCTTGCGGTAGGTCTCGACGCCCTGCTCTACCCACGCGGGCATTTTGGTTCCCACCGCTAACAGCCGAATCCTCATGACATCGTGGCTCGCTCTTCGAACTGCTTGAGCGATTCACTCACCGCGCCAGCATCGCTGGGCAAGTCTGCCCATAGCCGCTCGAGATCGTAGAGCGCACGCGCTTCGGGCAGCATGATGTGGACGACGATGTCACCCAAATCGACCAGTACCCAGTCTGCATTGTCGCCGCCTTCTACGCCGCGGGGATGAAGTCCGGATGCTTTGGCTTTCTCGACGAGATTTTGGGCCAGCGCCGCCACGTGGCGAGTCGAAGTACCGCTGGCAATCAGCATCAGGTCGGTCACTTCGGTGAGTTTGGCAACGTCGAGTTGCGTGATATCACGTGCTTTGAGCTCTTCTAGCGCGTCGATCGCTAGGTTTTTCAGTGTATCGATGTGCATGACTCCTGAAGGCAACCCCTTGTTGTAGTGACGTATGGTGATGACGTGTCGATTGATAAAATGCGATGACGGCACCACCTGATCGGTGGCACCGAACTGCAAGCGGGCCATTGTAACGGCTTCTTTCGCGACTGCCAGCGCTATTCACCGGTTTGATAAAGCCGCTCACTGAAAATTGCTTGCTCCACCGCTTCAGGCACCAGATACCGCACGCTTTTCCCCTCTTTCAACCGTTGGCGTATGTACGTTGCCGATATCGCCATCCGTGATGGCAGCTGCAACTGTAAAACACCACCCCGCGTGCGCGTCATCAGTTCGCTGACACTACTGACTTCGCGATGGCCAACCAGTTCCTTCAGTGCGGACGGCCAAGGCGATGGATAGCCTGGACGCGCAATGACCACTACATGCGCCAGCCCAAACACCTGCTCGGCGCGGTCCCAGTTGGCCAAGCGCAAAAACGCATCCTGGCCGATGACCATGACCAGCGACACCTCGTCGCCGTAGTGCTGGCGAAGCTCCGCCAGCGTATCGACACTGTAGGAAGGGCCCTCCCGTCGAAGCTCACGATCATCGGCTACGAGACCACAGGCATCGCCAATGCCCGCTTGCAGGAGCGCAAAGCGCTGGGCGGCCGATACTTGGGGTGTATCGCGCAGGGGCGGCTGTGGCGCAGGCACCATGTGCAGCGTCGCAAGCCCCAGGGCTTCACGCACTTCCAATGCACTGCGCAGGTGACCATGATGAACCGGGTCGAAAGTGCCCCCCATCATGCCCACCCGCAATGGCGGCGGGCGTCTTGATGTCTCGCTCATTGGCGAACCTGACCGTCACCTAGCACGATGTATTTCTGGGTCGTCAATCCTTCAAGTCCCACCGGCCCACGGGCATGCAGCTTATCGGTAGAAATACCGATTTCAGCGCCTAAGCCGTACTCGAAGCCATCGGCAAAGCGAGTCGAGGCATTGACGACGACCGAACTCGAATCCACCTCTGCCATGAAGCGTCTCGCCAATGAGTAATCTTGTGTCACGATGGCATCGGTATGGTGGGAGCCATAGCGCTCGATGTGTTCGATGGCCTCGTCCACGCCGTCCACCACTTTGATGGCCAGGATGGGAGCCAGGTACTCTGCTTGCCAATCCTCCTCGCTGGCCTCGAGCGCCTGGGGCAATAGTGCTCGTGTACGCTCGCAGCCACGCAGCTCGACGTCGTGCTCGGCATATGCCCGGGCCAGCTCTGGCAGTAAGATATCTGCAACCGCAGCGTCCACTAACAAGGTTTCCATGGTGTTGCAGGTGCCATAGCGGTGAGTTTTAGCATTGACCGCTATGGACAGCGCTTTGGCAGGATCGGCCGTCGCATCGATATAGACATGACACACGCCGTCCAAATGCTTGATGACGGGCACTTTGGCATCGCGGGAGATGCGTTCGATCAGCGATTTACCACCCCGAGGAATGATCACGTCGATATACGCTGGCATGGCGATCATCTCCCCTACGGCGGCACGGTCGGTCGTCGCCACGACTTGCACGGTGCCTGCTGGAAGCCCCACATCGGACAGCCCTGCCTGTAAACAGCGGCTCAGCGCCGCGTTGGAAGCGCTTGCCTCAGAGCCACCGCGCAACACGCAGGCGTTGCCCGACTTCAGGCACAGGCTAGCGGCTTCGATAGTCACGTTGGGACGCGACTCGTAAATGATGCCGATCACGCCCAGCGGCACACGCATTTTGCCCACTTGAATACCGCTCGGGCGATAGCGCATACCGTCGATCTCGCCGACGGGGTCCGGCAAAGTAGCCACTTGACGAAGTCCCTCGATCATTGCGTCAATGCGCTGATCATTGAGCGACAAACGATCCAACAGCGCGCTATCCAGACCGTTTTCTCGCCCTCGCTGCATGTCTTGCGCGTTGGCCTGTAAAATCTCGCTGCGCGCGGCATCGACACGCGATGCCATGGCGATCAGCGCCTGGTTCTTGACATGCGTATCGGCGCGACGCAGAACGCTGGCAGCGGCTCGGGCACTTTTCCCTACCTGCTGCATGTATGCGGGCACATCCCCGGCAGCCAGATGGTGTTGGGCGTCTTGTTGGAATGTCTCAGAACCGCGCATGCGATCTCCCTGTGTCGTAAGCGTTACCGATGAAGTGCGGCGTATCGTATCGCCGAATGGCCTAATACTGAGTGATTCGAAGGACGAGGCCAAGCAATGCGTTATGCTAGGGACATTCGCAATCAGGTAAATAGTAAGCCACCATGCAAAGCAAATACAAAATCAGCCTATTGAAGGCTAATCTACTTGCCGCGGCCGTCGCTTTATCGCTCTGGATACCCAGCGCGGAACCTGCAGCGGCCGTCATGATGTGGCTCTCCATCGGCTGGCTCTTGATCACCGCCTTGATCCTGGATTTTAGCCATCGCCGCTCCCGAGGCTTGCCCTGGCAAATGCTCGCAGGCACGCTTCTGCTGGGACTCATCGCCTCCGCACCAGACCGACATGCGCTACTCATTTGGGCTTGGGGGGCCGTGTTCATGCTACCCCAGGATCGTTGGGCGGCCGTTTTCAACGGTGGCGCTGCGCTGGTCAGTTGCCTCGTGCTGCTACCTCATATCCCGCTCCCCGAATGGCTGTTGATGACACTCTCCTTGAGCATCCTACTGCTGCTGGCCATGTCGCGCACCCACCAACTGCTGACGATCAATGGCGTCATTCGTCAGCGGTTACGCCTCATACCCGGTTTGAATCTGTGGGCTGGCGAGCAGTTGTTGCGAGACTTGATACGCGAACAGACCCGCTCCGAGCGTGAAGCCATTCATGCCGACGTACTCATCGTTCGGGTAAGAAGACGCCAGCTTTGGCCGGTGGCACAAAAACTATGCGAACTTACCTACGATTTCGAGAACGTCTACCGTCTCAACAGCACGACGCTGGCTACCCTGATGCTCTCCAAAACCCCAGGAGAAGCTGCCAGCCGCCGGACGCTATTAGTGGCCGCCCTGCCTGATAACGTGCTCACGCAACACACCCCCCTGATGGACATCGAGCTTGCCTCGTTGACGCTCGACGAGTTGAGCCACTTTCCGGCATCCCACCTACGTGAGGTGGCATGAATACCCTCTTTTCCCCAAAACGTCTCATGACCTTGGCTTACGGTACTAGCATTATCGCGATGGTCGCCTATACGCTATGGCTCTATGCCATGGGTAGCTACCGCGAACTGCTGGTGCCTCTGTTCGTGTCACTCTTGCTATTAGCGTGCCTGTTAATGCACGTGGGCCAGGGCACTCAGCCGGCGCTGCCTCGCTTGGTACTGCTGATCAGCACCTACGTCGTCGTGCTAAGCGCGGTGAATGCCAACGTGGAAACGTCCTCCCTGTGGTGGGGATTACCGATGGCTGCGACGTTTTTGCTGCTTCCTTTATGGAGTGCGCTGGCGGTCAACACGGCGAGCTTGATCGCCTGGTGGTGGCTGGCACCGGTCGGCGTCATACCACTTTCGCTAGGTGTGGTCGTCTTGGCCCTGCTGCTTGCGCTGCCTCCTTGGGAACACGCCCGACGTCGCGCATTGCTTCGCGCCACGGACCCCAATGACAGTGACTGCAACGCCTACCATGTCGACACGTTAAAAGAGCGCTTGAACAACGAATTCCAGCGTGCTGCCATGTTGAACAAACGCTTGGCCGTCTTGGTGCTCCACCTCCCGCAACTAGACATGGCCGGAGAGCAGTTTGGCCTGCGGGCCCAAACGGCGCTGCTAGCCGCGCTGTGTCAGGAGGTCAACAGTCGCTGCCGAGACCACGACATTCTGGGCCGCGCAGGCAGCGCTACGTTTTGGCTGGTGCTGCCAGATACCAGTGAGAGCGGCGCGCTGCTCGTGCGTGAACGGCTGCAGCGGTCGCTGTCACACTGCGTACTGGTCGAGACCGGACAGCTGGAAGTCCGCATCGCCACCTGCCTGCCGCTACGCAAAGAGAGCTTCGAGCGCTACATACAGCGACTGGAAGCACGCGCCGACGCGATGGCCAACGTCTAGTTTTCTTGTTTTGTGGATGGATTCACTCTTGCCGACTGCTGACACGCTCCTCTCTCTTTCGCTTTCGCCGACGGCGCTATTACTTCTGGTACTGGGCATTGCGCTGATTGAATCTCTTGCGCTGGTGGGATTACTCGTGCCAGGCGTCGTACTGATCACGGCGGCCGCGTCGATGGCAGGGCATCAGATGATTGCCCTCCCTTGGCTAATCGGCGCGGCTTTCATCGGGGCCGTACTTGGCGACGGCTTGAGCTACTTACTGGGCGCGCGTTACAGCGATCGTGTGCTGACACGCTGGCCGCTATCGCAACATCCAGAGTGGCTGGGCCGAGGAGCGCGCTTCTTCGAGCATTACGGCGTTTACTCGGTGTTCATTGGCCGTTTCGTCGGCCCGGTGCGCCCTATCATTCCGCTTGTCGCTGGCATGATGCACATGCCAGCGCGAACTTTTCTACTGGCCAACATTACGTCGGCTGCACTCTGGGCTCCGGCCTATCTGCTACCAGGCTACTTGCTGGGCCACACCTGGCAGCAACGGCTCGACCTTCCTGCTAACGTGGAGATGGCCCTTTTTGTCATGGCCGCCAGCATCGTGGGGCTCGCTATCGTGTTCTCATGGGGGCGGGCTCAGGTGGGACGTGATGGCCGTGTGTATTTCTTCATCGCTCGGCTGGCTCGGCGCGTACCCGCCATACGGCGCCCCTGGCTAGCCATGAGCCGTAGTGGCGAGGTGCCCTTGGCGTCGCTGTTCTTATCGCTCCTCGCGCTCACCTTGGCATGCGCGTGGACACTGCTGGTGCTGAAGCACCCCGAGCCACTGATGATCGACCTTCAGGCACAGCGGCTCTTCGCTTGGCTCGACACCGACTGGCTGACGGCGACCAGCCTGGTGCTCGCCAAAATAGGTGACAAGGCTGGAATCGTCGCGCTGACGCTCCCTTGGTTCGGCTGGCTCGTCTGGATCAAACGGTGGGATTTACTGACCCATGGAGCGCTGGCATTGGGAGGCATCGGCGCGCTCAATACCTTGGGTAAGGCCGTTTTTGCAAGACCCAGGCCCGACACACCGGAGTATCTGACCGGGTCGTTCTCCTACCCCAGCGCGCATACATCGACCTGGGTCGTCGTCGCTGGCCTATTCGCCGCTTTCGCTGCATCGCGACTGCCTCGACAAAGGCGCATGTGGGTTTATTGGCTAGCCATGGTAACGGCGCTGCCGATGGCGCTGTCACGCTTGGTGCTGGGCGTTCACTGGCTGAGTGATCTCATCGGCGGTGCATTGCTGGGATTGGTCGTGTGCGCCGTGGTTCAAATCAACTGGCAGCGCCGCTATCGGCCACCGCTGCCAGCGCTGCCCTGGGCAGCGCTGTTGCTGGGGCCACTCGTGCTATTGAGCGTACGCGTAGCGTTCTTTCCGCCCCTCTGAGGCGTTACGCTCAACCAAGCGCTAGCCAAAGACCTACACCGATCATCAAGGTACCCGCAATACGGTTTAATAGCCTGACATTACCACTTTTGCCTAGCACCTTACGTAGCGTTTTCCCACCAGTGGCATACACCAGCATGCTGGCAAATTCGATGGTCAGAATTACCGCGATCAACAAGCTCAACTGCGGAGCCAAAGGCCTGCTGCCGTCCAAAAAGGGGGGCAACAGCACCATGAAAAATGCCCACCCCTTGGGATTGGCCACCGCGGTGACCAGCCCCTGAGTCGCTAACTGAAGACGCCCCGCCGCGGGCCCCGTATCCAGCTCGCTAGGAATGGCCATTCGCCCACGTGAGCGCCACATCATGATGCCCAAATAAGCCAAATAGGCACCGCCCACCCACTTGAAGGCGATGAATAGTTCGGGCTGGCGCAGCATCAACGCAGCGACGCCCGCCCCCGCCGCCGCCGCTACGAAACCTACGCCGATAAGCTCCCCGATCATCATCCACAGAGTGCGCTTGACGCCTTGCGTCATGCCCAACACCATGGCCAGTGTCATGCACATGCCTGGTGTTAACGAGACGAAGAGAAACGTCGGTACGAAGACCGAGAGCGTCGCCCATGACATCATGACGAACCTTCCTTGTTTTGCGCATCGCGAGAGGTGGCCGCAACGTGTTGCTCTTCGCCCCAGCGCGGCATTAGCGTATGCGCGATCCCCAACTGATTGAGAATGCGCGCCACGATGAAGTCGATCAAATCTTCCAGGCGCTGGGGACGATGATAGAACCCCGGCGCGGCGGGCAGAATTACTACCCCCAGGCGACTCAGCGCAAGCATGTGCTCTAAGTGAATCGGCGAAAAAGGGCTTTCGCGCGGCACCATGACCAGCGTGCGACGCTCTTTGATGGCGACGTCCGCCGCCCGCTCGATCAAGTTGTTACTCGCGCCGGTGGCCACTGCCGACAAAGTGCCCGTTGAGCAGGGGCAAACGACCATGGCCGACGGTGCGCCCGACCCAGACGCCACCGGTGCCATCCAATCCTCGCGACCGAAACAACGGATCTGCCCAGGCTGCGCACCGCTGCGTTCAGTCAGCGCCTCGACCAAACGCTGCGGCTGAGCCGGAAGGGACACATCGGTTTCCGTGGCGATCACCATATGGGCTGCTTTGGAAATCATGACCCATACTTCGTGCCCAGCCTTCACCAACACATCGATCAATCTCAGACCGTACTGAGCACCTGACGCCCCGGTAAGGGCAACGGTGACCGGTGGCTTGAACGTCGTCGTCACTGTTCTAGCTCCTTCTTGGTCAATGCGTTCAATAAACGCTCATGAACCCCTTCAAAGCCACCGTTGGACATCACCACGATACGATCTAGCGGTGACGCTTGTGTGACCACGGTCTCCACCAGCGCCTCGATGTCGTCAAACAGTGCGGCGCGCTCCCCCTGGGCCTCGACGAGCGACTCCATTGACCAAGCCACGTTGCTGGGCTGAAACCAAAACACCGCATCTGCCTCGGCAACGCTATCAATCAATCGCTCACGCAGCGCGCCTAAGCGCATGGTGTTGGAACGCGGCTCGATCACCGCCAGCAGGCGGCCCTTGGTCGTGGCGGCGCGCAAGCCCTCCAGCGTGGCAGCAATCGCCGTGGGATGGTGAGCAAAATCATCGATGACCTGAATACCGTTGACCTCTCCTCGGAGCTCCTGGCGGCGACGGGGCGTTTGAAAACGTGCCAACGCGGCACAGGCGCGCGCTAACTGCACCCCGCACAGACGCGCAGCGGCCAGCGCCGCCAAGGCGTTACGCGCATTATGTTCACCAGTGAGCGTCCACTCGACGACACCATCCTCCTCGCCCTGGTCGCTGACATGGAGCACCTGAAAACGGCTGGCATCGGGACGCTCCAAGCGAAGCTGCCATTGGCTGCTGGCGTCGGTGCCAAAACGGGACACCAGCGACCACGTGCCCATCGAGAGCACCCGTTCCAACGCAGGCTGTTGATCGGCGACCAGCAACTGCCCCTTGCGAGGTACGATGCGGACTAAATGATGAAACTGTCGCTCGATGGCGGCTAAGTCTGGAAAAATGTCGGCGTGATCGAACTCGAGATTGTTCATCACCGCGATATGCGGGCGGTAGTGCACGAATTTGGAGCGCTTGTCGAAAAATGCCGTATCGTATTCGTCGGCCTCCACCACGAAGGGAGCATCAAGCGCGCCCAAACGGGCGGAAACACCAAAGTTGCGCGGCACGCCACCAATCAGAAAGCCGGGCGATAGGCCTCCGCTTTCCAGTAGCCACGCCAATAAGCTTGCGGTGGTCGTCTTACCGTGAGTGCCCGCCACGGCAATCACTTGTCGCCCCGGGAGCACATGCTCGGCCAACCACTGCGCACCGGAGGTGTAGCGCAGGCCACTATCGAGCAGCGCCTCGACCTCGGGGTTCCCTCGCGAAAGCGCATTACCCACCACCACCAAGTCGATGGCACCCGACAGATTCTCCTCACGATAGCCTTCCATCAGGGTGATGCCCGCCTCCGCGAGCTGCGTGCTCATCGGTGGATACACATTGGCATCGGAGCCGCTCACCTCATGGCCCAATTCCCGCGCGAGTAGTGCAAGGCTCCCCATAAAGGTGCCACAGATACCGATAATGTGCAGACGCATGGGCCAAGCGCTCCCTTCCTAACCATTTCAAACGATTGAACTTACCGAACCTACCAATCAGCGAGCGCTGAGATTAGCACGCCACGCGATGATGCTCACCTTGTTCGCAAGAAGAGAGGGGACAGACGGCCGAGAAAGTGACAATGGAGACGATTTATTGCAGGATGCGCCCACCTATTGTTCGCCATTTACATTGACAGCCCTGCACCGTGACCCATAGGGCAGAACAGGAGTCCATCATGCGTGTATTGATTCGCTACTTTTTTAGAGGTGTTCGCATCTTGCTGGCGCCGGTCATGCTGATCTCAGAGAAGCTATCGACCCCTTCCGCCGTGGAGCGCTCTCCAGAAGAGCAAGCACGCGTCGATGCCGAATGCCAGAAACTCGCGCTCTATCAGTTTCGAACGTGCCCATTTTGTATCAAAGTGCGTAAAGAGATGGCGCGCCTGGGGCTCAACATCGAGCTGCGGGATGCCCAGCTGGACCCCGACCACAAACAGGCGCTGCTGGATGGCGGCGGCAAAGTCAAAGTCCCCTGCCTGAAAATTGAGCATGATGACGGCCAGGCAACGTGGCTCTATGAATCGGATGAGATCAACCGCTGGCTGCATCAGCGCTTTGCGAGTCACTAACGACTTTTAGAACTCTACCCTTTGTGCGGCCAGCTCGAAGTTAACGCGAATATCGATGCCCTCCGATATGCTGGGGGGTGTCTCAGCGTCGTGTTGAAGCGCTAAAACGCCGTGAATCTCGCCTTGCAGGTGTAACTCTCGCCCTTGCTGCTCCACGTGGTTCAATGACACATCAATATTGCCTCCTTCCGAGGTGTAAAGGGGTGGTATGGCCGTGGGTCCAATGAGCTGCATGACCTTGGCCGAGACGAGTTCATCCCCCTCCAGTACGAAACTCAGAACCAGCGCCTCTTGGGCATCCCACTCCAGCGGGTCGACGAAACCGGTGACCTCGACTTGTCGCTGGTCGCCGACATCCATGAACGTCGCATTGGAATCGTCACTTTGTCGTAATACGAACCAAGCACGCTCGTCACCGTCCAATGTCCCGACTATATTCGCCGACTCGTCAGCGCCTGCTAACAGCGCACCGCCCGTTAATGCACTGGCGAGTAGCCAGCCAACCCCTTGTTTGAACATCGTCTACGACACCTTCTGTGGTCTGTTCGAGGCTAGCCAGCCAAAGCACTGGCACGCATCGACTTTTGTCTAACACCCTGGTCTACAACGTGCGTCGTTAGCCTCATCATTTATCAGATGAATGAGGCCAGTCATTATTTCGATTGTATGACGCTATGACCTCTCTCTATGTTGTCAGCATAGCTTACGAGCTGACCGTGTCTGTTTTGCTGGTCATTGATGCGTCTGCGACATGTCCAGCAAAGCGAACAATAAACAACATACATGGGAACAAAGATGACGCTCAAGAAGACACTACTGACCTCTGTGATTGGTGCAACCGTAGTAGCAACCGCCATGTTGCCGATGACGGCAAGCGCAGAAACCCTGCGTATTGGTTACTCTGCCGACCCTGAAACCTTGGACCTGCACGAGCAGCTCTCCGGAGGCGTATTGCGTTTTTCGCACCTCGCTTTCGACCCGCTGGTACGCTGGACCAAAGACTTCCAATTCGAGCCGCGCCTGGCCACCGAATGGGAGCAGGTAGACGACACCACCATGCGCATGACCCTGCGCGAAGGCGTGACTTTCCATTCCGGTAACCCTTTCACAGCGAAAGACGTCGTATGGACCATTGAGCGTCTGAAAGAGAGCCCGGACTACCGCGCCATATTTGATCCGGTGGCTAGCGCAGAAGCCATCGACGACTACACCGTCGAAATCACCACGTCTGAGCCCTATCCGCTGCTGTTGAACCTTGCTACCTACATTTTCCCGATGGATAGCGAGTTCTACACGGGCGAAACCGAAGAGGGTAACGACAAAGGCGAGATCGTCAAAGCGGGGAACTCCTTCGCTTCACGTAACGTATCAGGCACCGGCCCGTTCATCGTCACCGACCGCCGCCAGGGTGTCCGCGTCGACTTCAAACGTTTTGAGGATTACTGGGATACCGAAAGCGAAGGCAACGTTTCTGAAATCATTTTGACGCCGATCGCTGAAAACGCCTCCCGCGTAGCGGCCCTCCTCTCCGGTGGCGTGGACTTCATCGATGCCGTTCCGCCCAACGACTTGGATCGTGTGCGTGAAGCCGACGGTGTCGAATTGGTCGAAGTGCCCGGCACCCGTATCATTGGCTTCCAGCTCAACGAAGAGCGTGTCGAGGCCTTTCAGGATGCTCGCGTTCGCCAAGCCGTCGACCTCGCCATCAATCAGGAAGGTATCGCCGACCGCCTGATGCGCGGCTTCGCCACACCGGCTGGCCAGTTCTCTCCTGAAGGTTACTCGGGCCACAATCCGGATCTCGTTCCGCGCTACGATCTAGAACGCGCCCAAGCGTTGATGGCCGAAGCGGGCTACGAAGAGGGTTTCAGCGTCGATATGATCGCGCCCAACAACCGCTACGTGAACGATGCGCAAATCGCTCAGGCGGTGGCCAACATGTTGGCACGTATCAACATTACGGTGAACCTGCGTACCATGCCGCTGGCCCAGTACTGGCCCGAGTACGACACCCGCCAGTCCGACATCGCCATGATCGGTTGGCACGCCGATACCGAAGATACTGCTAACTTCTTCCAGTATCTCTCGTTCTGTATCGATGAAGAGAGCGGTGCTGGCCAGTACAACTATGGCAGCTACTGCAATGAAGAGATCGACGCGCTGGTGACGGAAGCCGACGGCGAAACCGATCTCGAGAAACGCAACGATATGCTGCGTGAAGCCGAAGCCATGCTGTATGAAGACGTTGGTTTCGTCATGCTGCACTGGCAAAACTTGGCCTACGCGGCAGCGGAAGGCGTCGACGTTGAGCCGGTCGTTAGCGCACTGGACTTCCCCTACCTGGGTGACTTGGTGATCGAACGCTAAGCCCCACGCTGAACCGAACACCCGCGCAAGGATGCTTCGCTCTCCAGTCATGCTGGAGGGCGAAGCGTTTTCTATGGGTCGCCCCGGCCCTGATGCGGCGCGTCTCTGATTAACCTACATAGGTGGCGTACGCCATGATTGCTTTTTTAATCAAGCGGCTGATGCACGCAATATTGGTGATGTTTGTCATCAGTGTACTGGCCTTCGCCATCCAGGATAACCTGGGTGACCCTGTACAGCAGATGGTCGGACAGTCGGTCCCCGAAAGTGAGCGCGAAGCCATTCGTGAACGGTTGGGGCTCAACGACCCCTTCCTGGTTCAGTACGTGCGCTTTGCCAAAAATGCCGTTCAAGGTGACTTTGGCGACTCCTATTTTTACCGCGAACCGGCGCTGGAAGTGATCGCTCGGCACTTGCCCGCCACACTAGAGCTGGTCTTTGCCGCCACGCTGATCATCGTGCTGCTGTCCGTGCCCATTGGCGTCTATAGCGCGATCAAACCGCGCTCGCCCATTTCTCGATTCTTTATGGGCGCGTCGATTATCGGTATTTCGATTCCGGTCTTTTTGACCGCCATCGTGTTGATTCAAATTTTCTCGATTGGTATTACCGTCTCGCTCTTCCCGGAGAGCACGGCTTGGGGGGCTTGGCTAAATGGCTTGCTTTCGACCGAAGGCAATATGCCGTCGTTTGGCCGTGGCTATGACTTGGTGCACGTGGTGGGTCACTGGGATACCAACCTGGCAACCTGGAACGGCTTACAGCACCTGGTACTACCCGCTGTCTCGCTGGCCTCGATCATGCTGCCGCTGTTCATTCGTTTGATCCGCGCGGAAATGATGGAAGTGCTGCAGTCCGAGTACGTCAAGTACGCCCGCGCCAAAGGCATTTCCATGCGCCGGGTCTATTTCGTCCATGCGCTGAAAAACACCATGCTGCCGGTGATTACCGTGGGCGGCGTGCAAATCGGCACCATGGTGGCCTACACCATTTTGACCGAAACCGTTTTCCAATGGCCGGGCATGGGGCTGATGTTCCTCGACGCCATCAACCGTGCCGACATTCCGCTCATCGTGACCTACCTGATGATTGTCGGCGTCATTTTCGTGGTTACGAACACCATCGTGGACCTGATCTACGGCTTCGTGAACCCCACCGTAAAACTGACTGGTAAGCCCGCATGACAACGTCCACTTCTACCCCCGCACCAAACCGCTGGGAGCGCCTGCGCGACTCCTTTTTGTGGTACAGCTTCAAGCGCGACCGCACGGCACAGCTCTGCCTTGCGGTGTTCGTTTGCTTGGTCGTGACGGCGTTTTCGGCACCGTTACTGGCACCTACCGACCCTTATGACTTGGCACAGATAGACATTCTTGCCTCCGAGCTACCTCCCTTCTGGATCGATGGCGCCGACCCGATGTACACCCTGGGCACCGATGCTCAGGGCCGGGACCTTCTTTCGATCATCCTTTACGGCACGCGGGTATCGCTGCTGATCGGCTTTGGCGCCGTGGCGCTGCAAGCGCTTTTGGGGGTGACCTTCGGGCTGATGGCAGGCTATTTGGGCGGCCGCGTCGACGCTTTCCTGATGCGTCTGGCGGATATCCAGCTCTCGTTCTCGACACTGATGGTAGCCATCGTCGTAGGGGCCGTGGTGAAAGCCACCTTGGGCAGCGCTTTCTACAGCCAGTACGCCGTGCTGATGCTGATTCTGATCATCGGCTTGGCCGAGTGGCCCCAGTACGCGCGCACGGTGCGCGCCTCGGTACTCGCCGAGAAAAACAAAGAGTACGTCGACGCCGCCCGCGTCATGGGCCTGCGCAGCAAGCGCATCATGTTCCGTCACGTGCTGCCCAATACGCTGTCACCGATCTTCGTCATTTCGACGGTGCAAATTGCTAACGCCATCATTTCTGAAGCAGCGCTGTCGTTTTTAGGGCTGGGTATGCCGGAAACTCACCCTTCACTTGGGTCGCTGATCAAAGCAGGCTTTGACTACATTCAGTCAGGCTCTTGGTGGATCACGCTGATCCCCGGTGCGGTGCTGGTCGTGCTGGTGCTGTCGATCAATCTTCTGGGCGACTGGCTGCGCGATGTCATGAACCCACGACTCTACAAAGGCTGAGGACACCATGGCACTTCTTGAAGTCTCTCAACTCGACGTCCGCTTTGCCCTGCGCCAGGGCGAAGTACGCGCCCTGCGCGACGTCAACTTCACTCTCGAGCGCGGCGAGCGCCTGGGTATCGTCGGCGAATCTGGCGCGGGTAAATCCGTCGCCGCCTTCTCGTTGCTGAATTTGATCGCCAAACCCGGTTTCATTGCGGGCGGAAGCATCACGTTCGAAGGCAAAGAGCTCAACAGCATGTCGGAGCGAGGCCTGCGCAAAGTGCGCGGCAACCGCATTTCGATGATCTTCCAAGACCCGATGATGACATTGAATCCAGTGCTCTCCATCGGCGAACAGATGGTGGAGTGCTTGAAGGCCCACCGCCGCATCTCCACCAAAGAAGCCCGGGCCATCGCCCTGGACAAACTACGCCAGGTGCAGATCCCCTCTCCCGAAAAGCGCTTGGATCAGTACCCCCACGAGCTTTCCGGCGGGATGCGCCAGCGCATCATCATCGCCATTGCCCTGCTACTCGACCCTGACATCATCATTGCCGACGAACCCACCACGGCACTGGACGTGACGATTCAAGCCGAAATCATGGCGCTGCTGCTGGAGCTATGCGAACAGCACAACGTGGGCTTGATTTTGATCACTCACGATCTGGGGGTGGTAAGCCAAGTGACCCAGCGTATGCTGGTGATGTACGCTGGCCGCGTCATCGAGCAGGGCCCTACGCGGGAAATCATCAACGACCCGCAACATCCTTACACCCAAGGCTTGATCAATGCGCTGCCGCAAATGGCGACGCCGGGTGAAAAACTCAACCAGATTCGTGGCAGTATGCCGTCACTCTCTAATTTGCCCAGCGGCTGTGCGTTCCATACCCGCTGTGACTTTATCAACCGAGCCGACGGGCTCCCCCGGCCGGCCTGCACCCAGCAAGTCCCCGATTTCGTCGAGTCTGGCAACTGTCGCGTGGCCTGCCACATGGTGGCGGAAATGTTGGAAGATCGCCGCTTGAAGGAGGAGAGCCTATGAATGCCCAGGCGGAAACGATCGCGACCATGCCGACTCAAAACGAAGCGAGCAACGACTCGCTACTGCAAATTCGCGGTCTTAAAAAGCGTTTCTCACTCTCCGGTGATTTTCTGGAGCAGCTACGCTTCAAAGGCGGCAAGCTGATTCGCCACCAGGAGTATGTCCACGCCATTAACGGCGTCAATCTGGACATCAAGCGCGGCGAAGCGCTCTGCGTGGTGGGTGAATCTGGCTGCGGTAAGTCCACAGTGGCGCGCACGGTCATGGGGCTGATTTCTCCCTCAGAGGGCGAAATTCGCTACGACGGCCAGCGCATCGACGATCTCAGCTCGAAGCAGCTCCTGCCCTACCGCAAGCGCATGCAGATGATCTTCCAGAACCCTTACGCGTCGCTGAACCCACGCATGACCATTCAGCAGACGCTGGAAGAGCCACTGCGGCTGCACCATCCCGACTGGAACCGCCAGCAGATCCTCGATAAAGTCGAGGAGGTGATGCGTTCGGTGGGTATCGACCCCGATTGGGGCAAGCGCTTTGGCCACGAGTTTTCTGGCGGTCAGCGTCAGCGAATTGCCATTGCCCGTGCGCTGGCCGTCGATCCCGAATTCATCGTCGCCGATGAGCCCATTTCAGCGCTGGACGTCTCTATCCAAGCACAGGTGCTCAACCTGCTGATGGATGCCCAGCGGGATCGCAACCTGACCTATCTGTTCATTACCCACGATTTGGCGGTGGTCGAGCACTTTGGGACACGGGTGGCCGTGATGTATCTGGGCACCGTATGTGAAGTCGCCACGACCGCCACGCTGTTTGCCAAGCCCCGCCACCCCTATACCCAGGCATTGCTGTCGGCCATTCCCCGCTTGGAGGACGACCGCCCCCAGCATATTCGCCTGTCGGGTGAAGTGCCGACACCGGTCAACTTACCCAGCGGCTGCGTTTTCCATGGTCGTTGTCCCCATGCTAACGCCCGCTGTAAGCAAGAAATACCTGCTTTGATAACCCAGGATGACGGCACCCGCGTAGCGTGTCACGCTGTTGAGGAAGGCCGCCTATGAGCGCGGCCCCTTCAAGCGCCATACGCTTGGTCGTTTTGCGAGGTAAGGCATGGAAATTCGCTGGCTAGAAGACTTCATTGCCCTGGCCAGAACGCGACACTTCTCCCGCGCCGCCGACGAACAACACGTCACGCAGCCTACCTTTTCAAGGCGGATCAAACTGCTCGAAGAGGAAATGGGCGTCACGTTGATCAACCGACAAACGTTACCGCTGTCGTTGACGCCTGCGGGTGAAGAGTTCTTGACGCTCTGCGAACAGGTCACCGACCGGGTGCGTTTGACGCGCGACCGCGTTCGTGAAATTAGCGCCGGTCAGCAGCGGCGAATCATGGTAGCCGCACCGCAAAGTCTGCTGGCGCATTTTCTACCGGAATGGTTAGCCAGCAGCGGCTGGCAGGAGCGCATTCAGCCCTACCTTCGCGCGACGGGCTGGGTGGCCCCCACTGTCAAGCTAGTTGGAGTGTCAGCGGCTGTTAGACTCTGAACGATGTGGGGCGTGACGAGGTTCCGATGAAGTACTCCGACGAGCGCCGGGAAGCCATCCTCAAGAAGCTGCTCCCGC